>NZ_JBHSOW010000122.1:0-3033 GCF_042656405.1 Paenibacillus solisilvae
AGGATACCCTCCCTCGAAGTGGAGGTAAGGTATCCTGTTTATAAGATTTGGACTTTTTCAGTGGCCTCGGGCAATCCCTCGGTCATCTTCGATGACTTTTGGGACAGCCCTTAGGAATATCGAATTAATATTTGTTCAACCTTTTTCTTGATCGTCTCTCTAAGCTCAAGCGGTTCAATTACCTCTACCCCGTCGCCAAAGCTGAGCAGAATCGGAAGCAGCCATTTCGCTCTGCTCAGATCGTCAACCTTCAACGTAATCACGAGTGATCCGTCCTCATGAAAGCTTTTCTCTGCAGCATAGAAGAAATCCATTGCCCTGGCCAAGAATTCCACTGCGAAATGAAGAACAACATTCACGTCTTGAACGCTTCTCTCGGATTGATATTCAATGCTTGTCGGCGCTGATTGATTATGCTTCTGATAATATTCAGTCGAAACCGTTAGATCAACCATTCGCGTCAGTTTGAATTCCCGGTAATCCTTCCGCGATTTGCAGTATCCGTAAAGATACCAGGTTTCATACTTATACATAAGACTGATCGGCTCAACAGCGCGTTCGCCTCTTTCGCTCTTCGCGTTAATATATTCGAAGCGGACCACATGAGATTCCGAGATTGCAGCTCTTAACTTGCGCAATGATTCCTTATAGGGCCGCCTGCCGCCGATATCCAGGGATAAGCTTGGAGTATCATGATCATTTTGAATAGTTTGCAATTTGAGGATCGTTTCCATAGCGCGTTCATCTTCAAAAACCGTCGACATGCTGTGAAGGACCGTAATGAGAGAGCTGACGTCGTAGGAGCCAAGTAAGCTTTTGTCCATTTTGTAAGCTTCAATGATGCCAAATCCGCCGTTCACGCCCTGATAAGAAACGACTGGAAAACCAGCCGCGCAGATCACGTCGATATCCCGGTAGATGGTTCTCTGGGATACCTTGTATTTCTCAGCTAGCGCTGAAGCTGACAGCACCTCATTGTTGAGCAGCATATAAATCATAGAAATTAGTCGTTCAAGCTTCATACAATCTCCTTCGGGCTTCTTTTTTCATCCGATCCTGAATATCGGACTTAGGCACCCAACAGTTGAACTGATATCGGGGACTCGTGGCAAAGCCCAGCCGACTGCAAAAGAACCTCTCTGCAGTCTCTTTGCGTATTTCATAATGAATGCAAGTTGCGCAGCAATGATAATCTTTCATTATCTTCCATTCACTCCTCTTAGACTATTGTAGCATCTGAGGCTTAGCGCAACCATGGATTTTTCATCATTCAAATAAGCCCTTCCGGCTCCGGAAGGGCTTTTGACGTCTTTAGAACCTACGTGTCCTTTTTAAAGATAACGTCTATTTGAAAGATAAAACTGAATAACAAGGTGAAGAAGATAAAAACAAGGATAGCCAGTGCCGGCCGCTTTTGGTGGAGAATGAGGAACGGAAAAGCAATGCAATTGATAACAATAGACCACCACATATTCCATCCGTCATTGTATTTAAACACGCCAAGCTGAACGGCTATCCACTCATGAATGCTAAAAATCCCGGCCCAGAGCGCAAGATATAGAACTTGCTTGAGTATTGATTTCGAAGGGTAATGCGACAGGAAGATCAATACTGCAAACGGGGTGGCGCACAGCGTGATCAGGACTTGTATGAAATGGTGCGAAAAATGAAAGGTCGGAGATTCAAACCTCCACAGATGGTTATCTTCCGTCAGTACATTGTAGAGAAAGTCGCCTATGATCATCACATATATACTTGCCCGGAATTCCCTAAATCTGCTCCAATCCGCCCATTTCCATGCACATAATACCCAGCCCGCGATTCCAGCCAAATAAATCAATTCCAATTGTTTATGCCCCCGATATCCCGGCATTCTGATGCTCTCAAACGTTGTTCTAAAGTATTCACTGCAAGCTTTAGAAGTATTCAAACCGATGAAGGAATAGAGGAGGAACTGGGAAAGAATGTTGAATAATTCGTTTCTCCGCAGGGGAAATTTAAAGTAACCTATGAAAAAGTGGAGGAGTATGGTTATTGTCATTTTTTGGAGCATTTCTATTCTTTTTATCCTTAGTTTCACGGTTACCAGACGAAGGATTCATCTATTCGAAGGAATAGCCGTTTGGTGCTTCTTAATCCATGTTCAAGACGTGATCATTGGGATGGGTTTTACTTTTAAGCTGATGAAAATGTCCTCTAGAATGAGTGATTTCTTAGTGAATGAATCCATTCGCAGTGTAATAATTCCATTATCGATTATCCTTTTCCTCGAACGAAATGGTTCTGTGAGCGGAATATGGAAAAAAGGTTTTTGCTGGGTCAGCATTATCCTATTGCTTATGGGAATTGAATATTTGTCCAAGCTGTTAGATTGTATTACCTACAGCAGCAAGTGGAATCTATGGTGGTCCATTACCGCAAATACGACTATTATGCTGCTAACGTTTATGGTTTATAAACTAATCAGAAATATAGCCCGTAGGGAAGTGTTTATTTGAACAAAATACTACCCGTCTTTTTTGACGCAAATGAGTAGTTCCTAATCATTTCCATTTGTGTGATAGCTCCAATTCCGTTCACTCTCCCACGGCGATTTCCAACAATAGTGACAGTCGTTTTGATGTTCCTCGCAGTTGGAATTCCGATGTATTTCGATTTTTTATTAGGCGCTCCACCGAATGATCTGTATGACGTAAACGAATCCAACAATCAAGAACTGCTTGATATCGTACTATACTATTTAAATGCCCCGTTTTCTTATCTATTTGTTTATTTCTTTGATAAATGGAGAATTAGGGGATTAAGGATCAGCTTATACGTTCTGGCATGGGCAGCCGCAGCTACAATATATGAAGCGCTGGCTGTCTTCTGTCATGTTTACAAGTACCACGGATGGAATTTAGAATATTCCTTCTTATTTTACATAGGTATCCAATGTATATATCTTCTGCTCTTTTATGTAATCGAATCAATTTCATAAATCGGTTTCTCAGTAATCAGACTAACCGAATATTAACGCCTTCATTTTTTTCG
>NZ_JBHSOW010000123.1:0-3942 GCF_042656405.1 Paenibacillus solisilvae
GGTAAGTGTCGCTTTTCTTTAAATATAACTTGGGTCACTGGAAAAGCTTAAGTTCTTCAGTGGCCTCCAAACAATCCAGTGGCTTCAGCGCGCGGCATCACTCTATACTCCAGTGTAGACCCACACACATATAAAGCCCTGAGGATAGACACATCCTCAGGGCTTATTTCGACATAAGCAATTAGTTAAAAATAACACCGCGAGGACCTAATATGATGTTGTTGGCGCTTCGTTTGAAGTTTTTCATTGTCCTCACTCCTTCGCGGTTAAATTACTTTTTAATACATGATAAGTATACGCTTCCAAATATTACCTTGTCAATCCCTGAGCCATTCTTTACATCCAGGCTTCGCAGCCGCCAAACGGCATATGTTTACCGGGTACATATTTCGGTTTCGGCAAATATGAGTTAATGCCAGGGACCTCTTCCCCTCTGAGCAGAAACGCACTTTCCCACTGCTTGTTGGTCAAGATCTTGGTCGTCGCCGGAATGTAGCGGATGGTTAACCCGCAGCGGCGGAGCGCGGAGTGATTCGGTTCTGATCCGTGAATAATGTTCGGGTTATGCACGGAAACACCGCCGGCCTTAAGGATGATATCTACCGCCTTGGATTCGTCAACCAGCGCTGGATCCACCTCCGACTCCAAAACATTGTCAACAGCTGTGTTCGGTCGAAGCTGTTGAAGATCCATCGTATGCGTACCTGGAATGACTCGTAAGCATCCGTTCTCCACGACAGAATCGTCTACTGCCAACCATAATGTCACAACATCCATCGGCTCTAACGGCCAATAGCTTCCGTCTTGATGCCAGAGCACGGCCTTACCATCAAACGGAGGTTTGCAAATATAATGTGAAGCAAACAACGCAATATTCGGGCCGATAAACTGTTCGGCGATATCAAGAAGCCGATCGTCGCTGACTAATCGTACCCAGAACGGGTCATCTGTCATCAAATCATGGCCTAGATGCTCCGGACGTTTACCTGGATTTTTCTGCAGCAGCCATTCCACATGCTCTTTCGCCTCTTGTATCAAATCGGCATCCAGTACGTTCTCAATAGCTACATACCCGTCTTGTTTATATTTATCTTTAGCTGAAAGTAACTGCTGTTGATTCATCATTTTACCTCTTTTCATAAGTGACTTTGCAAAGTTACTTTCATTCTACATCTATTTGAGCGAAACTCTCCTTCTTTAATCGGAAAAATGCTGCATATCTTCAGATTTATTGTTCCGGTTCCTAGCCCACTTCCCTTACAATGTGTAACCCAGCGTCGGACCATCAATCAACTATTTGCTGTAACAGGGTCTCACGGCAAAACTACGACTACCGGAATGTTAGTCCATGCGTTTAATGCTGAAAATCAGCCATGTAGTCTCATTGGAGATGGAACCGGAAATGGACATCCGAATGCTAATCAGTTTATATTTGAAAGTTGTGAGTACAAACGTCATTTCCTTGCTTACCGACCAGATATAGCGGTTATTACCAATATTGATTATGATCATCCAGACTATTTTTCTGATATTGATGACGTTAGGAATGCCTTTGAGCAGATGGCGTCTTTAACGACAAAATATATAGTAGCTTGCGGTGATGACCCACAGGTACGTTTGCTGAATACAAACACAGATACATTATTTTATGGCTTCGGATTGAATAATAAACTTAGAGCCTCAGATCTAACAGTTGAAAGTAATGCAACATTTTTTGATGTTTTTTATAGGAATACAAAGATAGATCGCTTCAACATTCCGTCGTTTGGAAAGCATAATGTGCTGAATTCCCTGGCGACAATTGGAGTAGCTCTTGTATTAGACCGAGATTTGGAAATTGTAAAAACTCAATTGGCTGCTTTCTCAGGAGTTAAACGAAGATTCACGGAAAAGGTAGCGACTCAATTTTAATATTCATGGGAGCCGGTGACATTCAAAAATACCAAGCACAGTTATTACAACAATAACATCACAAATGGCACCCAAGCGGGTGCCATTTTCTTCTTTAAAATGCTTTTGTATCGGCTATTATATAATTACTGACATGTTGTTCTCGCATGTAGACCCTTGGGCTTGGTGGACAGGCTGCAAGAGAAGTTTATATTCATACATAATTGTGGGCGTTATTCTCTCCAGGATGTTTGTCTATTCCAAGCTAAAGTGGATGCATATATTGTCTTGTATCCTATTCAGAATGGAGGCTATTTCTGTGGTTGTCCGCTATAGCATCATTATTCCAACCTTTAACCGTATTCAGCAGCTGCTACTTACTCTCGTTGCGTTCGAGACACAAACCTATCCAAAGCATCTCATGGAGGTAATCGTCGCTGATGACGGTTCTACCGATGGAACACAGCAAATGGTCCTGGAATTTCAGGCTTCTTATCGCCTCATCTATGTCGCCCAGCCTGAACAGCGCGGCCGTTCCGCTGTTAGAAACTTAGGACTACGTCACGCAAAAGGCCGTTATGTCATTTTCTGCGATGCCGATTTCCTAGTGCTTCCTCATTTTCTAAGTACTGTCGACCGCTATCATCGTAAATACCCGAATGCAATCCTGTCGGGGACTCCCCACTCCATGGATGATGCTTATACGCACTACCATCCCGACTTCTCCCCTGAGGAACAATTGCAATTTCACAGCACAATCGGTCCTACAGGTGTATGGAAACCAGAATTTGAGAATGCCATTGAGGTAATGCCATTGATTACCCCTGATGATTTAATTCATCAAACTGGCACATTGTCGAGAGTCCTCATCCCTCGGCGAATTCCCCCGGCAATTATAGATCAATTCGCCCGAACCGATGTGGCGCCTTGGATGCTGTTTGTCACGCGCTGTGTAGCGGTCAGGCGCAGGTATTTGCTCCGCCTCAAAGGTTTTAATGAGCGGTTTGTACTATATGGACTCGAAGATTGGGAACTCGGCTATCGGTTGCATCGTCTAAAGCTTCCTTTTATACCCATTAAAGAAGTAGTCGGCTACCATCAGGAGCATCCGACCTCCTTTCGAGGAAATCAAGTCAATCTGGAGAACCTAAGAATCATGTTCGATTGCCACGGTTTCAATGATTCTGCGGTCAATTTATTCGTTCTCTCCCCCCCATCGGAGGATCTCGAGAAGTATAAAAATACGTTGCGTATCCTACGCAGAGGTTTGCGAATGAAATCCACGCGTTCATCTGCACTTTTGCTTCGACGGACACTGAGACTTGCCGCCAAGCAGTTTTATCGTCAACATAACGTTCAAGTCTATAAGCAATCAATCAGACGCAGCCAGCAGCTCTCTTTAAACAGACGAAGCCAAGTAGCTACTGTTCTTCGGGAGATGCTAGAGAAAGCTGATAAACTGGTGGATTAGCATAAGGAGAAACCAACGTAAAGGCCAATAATGTAACATGCCCCAATCGACCAACCAGCGCCAGCTGCAGCCAGGTAGAAGTTATGCGATATATCAAACCCCGCCGTTCACACGGAATGACCCAAAAAAGCTCGCGCGATCTGCTGCCCATTCTGGAGCGGTTGTGTGAGCTTAGAATGTCAAATGTAGCCCGTCCGGATCAGGCAAAATCGTCGCAAAAAAGCTGACGAAACACACCGGTATCTTATAAAAAATCAACTTTGATCAATAAATCAATCTTCTTCAGTAATCATTAATCGCTTCCCGGTATAATATCAATATTATCCTGTCACTTTGCCCTTGGTGACAGCGACGCTGTTACTACCCCTATAACATCGCCAATTGAATCCATTAAGTTTTAAATATTGACAAGCTATTAGCTAGAATAGCGTAACGCCCATCGGGACATCTGTGTATAAACGGCAGCTCCTTCATCGTTTGTACAGAGTCCTTCATTGAACTAATGTGTCCCGTTCCCTCGTTTTTAAGGGTTTATCTCACATATACTCACTCATTCGCAGGATTTCGTCACCTTGGATCAA
>NZ_JBHSOW010000124.1:0-25640 GCF_042656405.1 Paenibacillus solisilvae
GGTAAGTGTCGCTTTTCTTTAAATATAACTTGGGTCACTGGAAAAGCTTAAGTTCTTCAGTGGCCTCCGCGTGGAGCGGCAGACTTTTTTTCGTTCAATACGGTTTATTTATCTGCAGGCAGCAGTCCGCCGATTAGCTTGGCAATACCTGTATTGCGGGCAACGGTGGAGTTATTCAAGAACAGGACATCCGTGATTTGCTGCTTTTTCATGAAATCAGTAAGGGATCCTTTGTAATACCTAGGGTCGACGATATCTATTTTTTCAAAATGAGGCAGCAGGAAAGGGATGAAGGTATTCGCATAGGAGTCTTTGATGACTGCGATTCGCTTTCCGTTGTTTGTTCCTGTCGTTATCTCACCCCATGGATAATCCCCGTCGAGGAATACCGCATAGAACCCGTTGCCTTTCTTCGCATAAGCAGGATCGACCACATTGCGCTTTAGAGCTTTATTGGTTGATGAATATGCAAAGTATTCATATTTGCTGAACGGTGTATAGTAGGTGATACGATCCGGATGAGATTTTAGATTATCGCTGAGCGTTGCTTTGTAGGCTGTCCCGAGATAACCTTCAATCGTGCCGCTCTTGTACTGACTGAGCGGAATCTCCTTTTTACCGATCGTTTTCATAAAGTTGGTATAAGCATAATAGGCACCTAATGCTGTCCAGTGATGGTCGGTTCGGAAGTAAATATATTCATCACTATGCGTCTCCAGCGCTCCATAAGCATCGATTTGGCCGATTTCCGGATCCAGCTGCTTATTAATATGGGCAAAAGCCGCTTTTTGCGAGTCGGACATCGCCTTGTACTTTTCGTTCTTGCTGAACTCGATCGAAGTTGGCGCAAGCAGCGAATAGACACGAATCTTCGGATCAATCGCCGCCTTGAATTGATTAAGCACCTTGGCATATTCGTCGGCCGCCTGAGCGGAGTAGGCGAACAGCGTCATAGCCTGATCCTTGAAGATCAAATATTTGGTGGTATTCGCCGCACTGCTTTCCGCTTTCCCATCCGTTTGGGTGCCCGCCGTGTCCTTGCCACCCGTTGAATCCGTCTTTCCATTTAAGCTGACAGCCATATTATCTCCGCCCTCTTGTACGAAGATCGACGCCCCGTCCTCATCGGTGAAACCTTTGAGTGCCTTCAGGTCGGCGCCCACCTTGACTAGAGAGGAGCGATTCGTAAAGTTATCGGAGAAATAATTGTCATATTCCCGGGTAAAGTCTCCATCGAACAAACGCTCCGTTGTAAACGCCGGTGCTTGCTGAATGCTTCGCTGTTCAAGCTCCGATACGCTCTGTGAATGCGGTCGCAACAGATTGACTGCAGCAACCCCGAAGATGACGATCAAGAAAAGGGCAAGATTTAGCTTTACCTGTAGTTTCATGTTGAACCTCCTCGTTAGAACCGGTAATAAAGAAACGGATTATACGTGCTGCCAATCAGCAGAATGGTAGCCACAATAAGTATCACTAGATTAATAACAGGAACCGCAAACGTTGAAATGCTCAGCTTAAGCTTCTCATTGGCGGCGAATATGCGATTGAAGGACCAGGTGAACAGCGGTGTTGAAGCAATAATGGCAATGAGGAACAGCACGAGATTTTCTTTAAAATAAAGCTGCACTTCCGTTGTGATGAAAGCTTCCGGCTGCAGGTGAAACATGGATTTGAAGGCGCTGATGGCTTCCGACAGATCGGTGAAATAGAACCATACCCAGCCGATCAGCATCGCCAGAGTTGCATAGATATGAGAGACGAAGACAGGAAGCTTCTCGAGCCATTTTCCAAGGAAAATACGCTCTAAGTAAATGAGCAGACCGAAGTATAGCCCCCAAATGATAAAGTTCCAGCTGGCGCCGTGCCAGAAGCCGGTCAAGAACCAGACGACGAACAAATTACGCAGGTAGAACCTTTGATTTCCGCCAAGCGGGATATAGACGTAATCTCGGAAGAATCCGCCTAATGACATGTTCCAGCGGCGCCAGAATTCACCAGCGGATTTTGAAATATACGGGTAGTTGAAGTTTTCCCGCAAATTGAAACCGAACATTTTGCCAAGACCGATGGCCATATCCGAATAACCGGAGAAATCGAAATAGATTTGCAGGGCAAAGAGGGCCACACCAAACCATGTTCCAAGCATTGAAGGCTCTCCTGCGCTTGGACCGAGCAAATGGCCTACACTCTCACCCAGCAAGTTCGCGATAATAACCTTTTTCCCAAGTCCGATCATGAATCTTGTAATCCCTTCGCTGAAGCCGGACAGGGTTACGGTTGGGTTCTCGATTTGATGCTGGATGTCGGTATACCGAATAATAGGCCCAGCAACGAGATGGGGGAAGAACGAAACATAGAGCAGCAGCTTCTTAGGTGACCTTGGCGCTGTAATTCTACCTTTATAGACGTCGGTTAAGTAACAAATGATTTCAAATGTGAAAAAAGATATTCCGATCGGAAGCGTCACTTCCGGATGCGGGAGCTGAATAGGAAGCAGGGAGTGAATCGTATCGACCAGAAACCCGGAGTATTTGAAGAACCCCAGGATCCCAATATTTATCGCGACGGCAACAATGAACTGCGCTTTTGCCAGCCATGTCCCCCGATATTTCTCAATACCAATTGCAAATAAATAACCGACTATCGAAGCGAGCACGAGCAAAATAATCCAAACCGGCTCCCCCCAAGCGTAGAAGGCGAAGGAAAACAGAATGAGTATCCAATTGCGGTAACTCGTGTTGCGGAAGGCAAAATACGCCAGCAGGAGTATGGGCAAGAACAGATAAAGAAAAAATAAACTCGAAAATACCATCTATTCCGATCCTCTCTTTCTCATTTTTTTAACTTCCAAAAATATAACACAGGTGCATGTCGAATCATAGTTGATGGCAATAAAGTTACAACGCTGGAAGCTCTGGATTCGCCTCGCTGCGATAAGGTTAATGGATAAGCAAAGCCTGAGAACCCGCTGAATATCTGGCATTTCAGGTAAATAGACGGTTAAAGCCTCTCAATAATGGGAACGCTGGTAGATAAACTACTAGCGGTAGATTCCGTAATGTTGGAGGAATGACACTGATGAAGCAAATTCTATTAATCACCGATGGCTGCTCGAATGTCGGAGTAAGTCCTGTCGTTGCGGCGGCGCAGGCGTATGCGGAAGGGATAACGGTCAATGTAGTCGGAGTTATCGATCAGGGGGATCTCGGTGAATTCGGCTCAGCTGAAATTGAGGAAATTGCCCGCGCAGGCGGCGGACTGAGCCGGCTGTCCCATACGCGGCAGCTGTCCCATACCGTGCAGATGCTTACGCGCAAAACCGTCGTTCAGACGATTCAGCATGCCGTCCAGCGGGAGCTGAGGCAGGTGCTGGGCACCTCGTCTATCGAGGAGCTGCCGCCGGAGAAGCGCGGCGATGTGGTGAGGGTTATTGATGATCTCAGCGAATCGAGCAAGCTGCGGGTTGCGCTGTTAATTGATGCGAGTGCAAGCATGAAGCCTAAGCTCCAAGCAGTGGACGAAGCCATTCGGGACTTGGCGCTCAGCCTCCAATCCAGGCAAGGGAGCAGTGAAATTGCGGTGTTTCACTTCCCGGGCTCGGCCTATGGGGAGGATTGCAAGCTGGATTTGGATTGGACAACCCATATTAGCGGCGTGACCAGCTTTATCCCTAGATTGCAGATGCGGGGAACCACACCGACAGGGCCTGCGCTTATGCATGTCATTGATTTTTACCGAAAAGCCGATTATGGTAATAGGAAGAATGATGAAACGGACGGGATGATGAGTGACTACGTCGTTTGATTGGAGCCTTCCCCGCGGTACCGTTGTTAGTGGCAAATGGAAGCAGGGAAGCTACCGGATAGAGCGGCTTCTCGGCGAGGGAGCCAACGGCAAAGTATTTCTCGTGGAGCGGCAGGGCGGTTGGTATGCATTGAAAATCGGCACCGATGCGGTTGATCTGCAATCGGAAGTGAATGTGCTGCAGACCCTCGCCAAGCAAAAAGGCGGCACGGGAGCGGCTTCTTTCCTTGTGGACGTGGATGACCTGCGCGCCTCAGACGGCAAGGACTATCCCTTCTATGTCATGAAGTATATCCGCGGCATGACGTTATCCGAGTATCTGAACAAGGAAGGCACCGACTGGTTTCCGGTTGTAGGCTACAGTCTGCTCGGCCGGCTGTCTGCGCTCCATGAAGCGGGCTGGTCCTTTGGCGATCTGAAAATTGAAAATGTTCTTGTAGCCGATTATGGCCGGGTGGAACTGGTCGATTACGGCGGGGTGACTGCTTTTGGCAAGGGCGTCCGCCAATTTACGGAGATCTATGACCGCGGGTATTGGAATGCAGGAACGCGCAGCGCGGATGCAGGCTATGACCTGTTTTCATTCGCCGTTCTTTGCATACAATTACATGAAAGCCGCCGGCTGGCCCAGCTGACAAACACCCTTCTACCGCAAAATCGGACTCCGGATGAGCTGCTGAAGCTGGCTTATGCAAGCCCGGCACTCAAGCCTTTACATAGCTGGCTGCGCAGAGCGCTGGTTGGTGAATTCAAGAGCGCACGGGCAGCGGCATCAGCCTGGCAGCAGTGGATGCATCGTCCGGGAGCTCTGCGCAAGTCCGCACCGGCTCCGCGCTGGATGAAGGGATTGTTTGTTGCTTCGGCGCTGCTGCTTGCGACAACCGTATATTGGCTGCTTCGAACAGGGCCGTGATTTCATGAAGAGAAGAGGGATACCACGTGGACGATTGGCTGGGCGATTTGGCTCAAATAGCGGAGCAAGAGAAGCTGTGGTCGCCGGGTGATACGATTGTCGTGGCAGTCTCCGGAGGGCCTGACTCGACAGCCCTGCTTCACCTGCTTGCACGACTCGCCCCATCCCAGCAGTTAAAGCTAATCGCGGCGCATGTGAATCATGGGTTCCGCCCGGAGGAGTCGGCAAGAGAAGAAGCGGCCGTTCAGCAGTTTGCCTCCGAGCTTGGTGTTGTCTATGAATACACCAAGCTCAATATGCCTGCTTATATAGAAGAAACAAAAATGAACGCGCAGGCTGCAGCACGCGAGAAAAGATACTCTTTTCTATTCGAAGTCGCTAAGAAACACGGTGCTGCAAGCATTGCGCTTGGTCATCATGCCGACGATCAGGCCGAGACTGTACTCATGCGGATCATTCGGGGGACGGGCCCATCAGGGCTGTCGGGTATTGCCTGGAGACGAACAGAAAAAAACGTGGAACTTATTCGTCCTCTTTTACGTAGAAACAAGGCAGACATCCTGCGTTATTGTGAGCAATGGGGGGTCTCGTTCAGCGAAGATAGCAGCAACGGCAAACGGACCTATTTTCGCAATCTGATCCGTCTGGACGTTCTGCCTTATCTGTCGACATTGAACCCGCAGCTATCTCAGTCTCTTGTCAGACTCGCTGAACTTGCGACTGCCGAGGATGACTGGATGGAGCACGAAACACGGGTGGCGTTTGGACGCGATATCACGCTCGTTTCCGAAGGATGCCATATGACCTGCAAAGCGCTGCTTGACCTGCATGTCGCTTTACAAAGGAGATTGATTAAACTAATATTAAACTGTGTTGGAATGGTAACGGAAACCATCTCTTTCGACAGCGTTGAAACGATCCGGCTCGCAGCTTATGACAGTGCGCCGTCGACGTGGAGCTTAGATGTGGGAAGCGGGGTCAGATTCGTCCGAGAATACGACAAGCTATGCTTTATCCGGGCTGGCAAAG
This sequence comes from Paenibacillus solisilvae, assembly GCF_042656405.1. Lineage (NCBI taxonomy): Bacteria > Bacillati > Bacillota > Bacilli > Caryophanales > Paenibacillaceae > Paenibacillus > Paenibacillus solisilvae. The sequence goes on from NZ_JBHSOW010000124.1 coordinate 5,750, forward strand.
GGAATAATTTGACATCCTCTGAAGCTGGATATCATTATGTCGTTGCGGAAGGTATAACGCGACTTGAAATGCCCGATGCAGAGGCTGAATTGTTATTTGAAGGCTTGCTCCCGAACGAGAAGAGCAGACCAAGAGATAAGCAGGAAGCACTCTTCGACGCCGATCAAATAGCTTATCCGCTAACCGTTCGCAATCGCCGGCCTGGGGACCGAATGCAGGTGCTTGGTTTAAATGGCACCAAAAAAGTACAAGATATGTTCGTTGACGACCGAATCGCTCCGTCAAGGCGTGAGAGGATGCCGATTCTTGTCGATGCTGCAGGCCGTATCCTTTGGATTCCTGGGGTTAGAAGATCAGAATATGCGCAAATTAATGGATCTACCAAGCATATCTTGCGGGTTAGAGCATTATTTACGGCAGCGGACAATTTTGACTGAATAAGATGCACTGATCCATTCATAGTATAGGCAAGAAGAAATTGCTGATGCTTGTATGAGCACTGCACCGGTTTCTTCAACATTTAGGAGGGCAAGGCATTGCTGAATGACATTCAAGAAGTGCTTTACGGCGCAAACCAGATTCAGCAGAAAGTAAAGGAACTGGGCCAGACCATCAGCCGCGAGTTCGAAGGGCGTAATCCGCTTGTCATCTGCGTTCTGAAAGGCGCTTTTATCTTTATGGCTGATTTGGTTAAAGAAATTACGATTCCGCTCGAAATTGACTTCATGGCCGTATCCAGCTATGGGCAGTCCACCAAGACTTCCGGCGTGGTGAAGATTATGAAGGATCTGGACGCTCCTGTTCAGGGCCGGGAGATTTTGATCGTGGAAGACATTATCGACAGCGGACTTACACTTAGTTATTTGATTGACGTTCTAGAGCGGCGTAATGCCAAATCCGTTACGCTTGTTACTCTGTTCGACAAACCGGCAGGCCGCAAAGTGGAACTTGAGGCCGACTATAAAGGTTTTGTGCTGCCGGATGCTTTCGTCGTCGGTTACGGGCTTGATTATGCGGAACACTACCGCAATTTACCGTTCATCGGTATTTTGAAGCCGGAAGTATACGAAAAATAATTGGATGCGATTCACCCTTCATGGCTTACCGCGCAGCAATTTGTGATGGAAAGTCATGCTATGGTAAAATATTTAAGCGTCTTGAGAGGAGGTAGGGGATGAATCGGATCATCCGTAATACTGGATTTTATTTAATTATTTTTTTGGTGACTGTCGGGATCTTTCAATTTATCAGCAGCCAAAACGATACCACCGTTGAAATTCGATATGATCAGTTGAGGCAGGAGCTGAATGACAATAATGTCAAAGAGCTTACGCTTCAGTTCGACGGCTACTCCTATTTGGTCAGTGGTGAATATATAAAGAAACCGGATAAGGCGGAATCGGAGAAGTTCTACGCTCACTCCAACATTGAGGAATTTGCCATCAAGGAAATTTACGATGCGCAAGCCAAAAACAAGTTCCAAATGGATGTTAAACCAATGGAGGGCCAGAGCATTTGGCTGACTTTCTTAACATCGATTATTCCTTTCGTCATTATCTTCATCCTTTTCTTCTTCCTTATTAATCAAGCACAGGGCGGCGGCGGCAAAGTCATGAACTTTGGTAAAAGCCGGGCTCGCTTGTATAACGAAGAGAAGAAGCGCGTAACGTTCGAGGATGTTGCGGGTGCGGATGAAGAGAAACAAGAGCTGGTTGAAGTTGTTGAGTTCCTGAAGGATCCGCGTAAATTCGCAGCAGTCGGAGCTCGCATTCCTAAAGGGGTTCTGCTAAACGGACCTCCGGGTACAGGTAAAACCTTGCTTGCACGTGCTGTTGCAGGTGAAGCAGGCGTGCCGTTCTTCAGCATCTCCGGTTCTGACTTCGTCGAAATGTTCGTCGGTGTCGGTGCATCACGGGTTCGTGATTTGTTCGAGAATGCGAAGAAGAATGCGCCATGTATCATTTTCATCGATGAGATCGATGCGGTCGGACGCCAACGCGGCGCCGGTCTTGGCGGCGGTCACGATGAGCGTGAGCAAACGCTTAACCAATTGCTTGTCGAAATGGATGGATTCGGCGCAAACGAAGGGATCATCATCGTTGCTGCAACGAACCGCCCTGATATTCTGGATCCTGCACTTCTTCGTCCAGGCCGTTTTGACCGTCAAATTACGGTTGACCGTCCGGATGTTAAAGGCCGTGAAGCCGTACTTAAAGTACATTCACGCAATAAGCCACTTAACAAGGATGTAAAGCTAGATATTATCGCGAAACGCACAACTGGCTTTACGGGTGCTGATCTCGAGAATCTTCTTAATGAAGCGGCACTTCTTGCGGCACGCCGTAATAAAAAGGATATCGCAATGGTTGAGGTTGACGAAGCAATTGACCGCGTTATCGTCGGTACGGAGAAACGCAGCCGTGTCATCAGCGATCGTGAGAAGCGTATTGTAGCTTACCATGAAGCCGGACATACCATTGTGGGTTACTTCCTTGAGCATGCGGATATGGTGCATAAAGTTACGATTATTCCTCGCGGCCGTGCTGGCGGTTATGTCATCATGCTCCCGAAAGACGGAGACCGCATGCTGACGACGAAACAGGAGCTGCTTGATAAAGTAACAGGCTTGCTCGGCGGGCGCGTAGCGGAAGAACTTTTCATCGGAGAAATCGGTACAGGCGCTTACAGCGACTTTAAACAAGCAACAGGTATCGTACGAAGCATGATCATGGAATACGGAATGAGCGATAAGCTCGGCCCGATGCAGTTTGGCAGCTCCCAAGGTCAAGTTTTCCTTGGCCGTGATATCGGACACGAGCAGAACTATTCGGACTCCATCGCGTATGAGATTGATCAAGAAATGCAAAGTTTCATCCAGAGCTCTTATGAGCGCGCTAAGAAGCTGCTTAACGAGAAGAGCAAAGAAGTTCACTTAATCGCACAAACACTGCTTACCGAGGAGACACTGGAGCTTGAACAAATTAAGCGCCTGATCGAAACCGGTACGCTGGATGGCAGCGGTGAAGGGATTACAGCTGGTGAAGGTTCAGAACCGACAGCAGAACCGGTTATCGATACGATTGGCGGCGTGAAAGTGCGCATTCAAACGAAGGAAGCGGGAGATATCATCCCACCTCCTGCCGGCAATAACGATGACGAACCTAATAATACGTAATGATGGTTTCAAGGCTGTCCTTGAGCAGGTAACTGCTAGGGCAGCCTTTTTTTTGAATATCTGCGGCTCTTCATGAAAAATGTGTTAGGAAAACGCTTAAGCGGCTCGTAATTCGCGGGTTGCTAAGCTTTTGTGCAAGCTTCCCTCCAAACCCTTCGCAAAAGGGCTAAAACGGCTCGTTTTGTTGGTTGACAGTATTCGGTACCTTGTGTAAATTAAATGTTAATCACGCGTTATCGGACTCCCGTTTATCGGCGGAGCTGATCGGCAGGTGATTGCCAAGAATGAATGATTGGCTGATTAAGAAGGGTATCCTAAAAGAATGATTAGGATTGAATAAGCAAGGCTGCGTAGCAGTGCATAGGACCTATTACGCATAGGTTTGTGCTTCTGTTCACAAAGTCAGCAAAAAGAGGAGAATATACCATGGAAGCATTGGCTCTCGAGCGCAAGGCGGAACAAAACCGCGAGCTGCGGGAACGTTTAATGCAGCTGAAGAAAGAGCGTAACGCTATTATATTAGCTCATTATTATCAACGCGACGAAGTACAGGAGGTAGCTGATTTTCGCGGGGATTCATTCCTGCTGGCACAAAAAGCCGCACAAACGGATGCCGATGTTATTGTTTTCTGCGGCGTTCATTTCATGGGTGAGAGTGCGAAGATTCTTGCTCCGAATAAGACAGTTCTCATTCCAGACGAACGCGCGGGCTGTCCGATGGCGGATATGGTCAATGTCGATGGCTTGCGCAAGCTCAAAGCACAGCATCCCCATGCAAAAGTGGTTACGTACATTAACTCCTCGGCTGAAATTAAAGCAGAGACTGATATTTGCTGTACTTCTGCCAATGCGGTGCGTGTCGTGAATTCTGTTGATTCCGATGAAATTATTTGGGTGCCTGATAAGAATCTTGGCCACTACGTGCAGCAGAATACCGATAAAAAGATGATTATCTGGGAAGGTTACTGCAACACGCATGATATGCTGACCGTTAAAGATGTAGAGGAAATGAAAGCTAAATATCCAAATGCACAATTCGTCGTACATCCCGAATGCCGTCCAGAGGTTGTTAAGCTTGGCGACTTTGTCGGAAGCACGACTGCCATCATCAAATATTGCAAGGAATCGGACTGCAAAGAGTTTATCGTAGGTACAGAGGATGGAACCGGTTATCAGCTCAGACTCGACAGCCCGGATAAAACCTTCCATTTTGCAACGAAATATTTGGTTTGCCCGAACATGAAAGTAAACAACCTGAAGAAGCTTGTTAAATGTTTGGAAACGATGCAGCCGCAAATTTATGTACCGGATCAAGTTGCTGATCAAGCCCGTTTATCCCTGGAGCGCATGTTACAAGTGAAGTAGCATGCGCTACTCTCTTTCCGTAGAAAGGAAAGTCGATCAAATGATACCTCGATATTTAGTGGATGTCGCGCTAGAGAACCTGCCTGTTATTGAGAAAGATGTCATTGTTATCGGGGCCGGCATCGCCGGTCTTTTTACCGCCATTAAAGCGAGTGCTACCAATGAAGTGTTAATGATCACGAAAAAATCACTGCTCGACAGCAATACCCGTTATGCACAGGGAGGAATCGCGGCGGTTATTTCAGAGGATGATTCCCCTGATTACCATCGCCAAGATACACTCATTGCAGGTGCAGGTCTTTGTTCGAATGAAGCTGTAGATGTGCTCGTTCATGAAGGAACGAATGGAGTGCAGGATCTCGTTAAAATGGGCACAAAGTTTGATCAGGAGAATGGTGAATTTGCGCTGACGAAGGAAGGCGCACACAGCCAGCGGCGTATTTTGCATGCAAACGGAGACGCTACCGGATTTGAGATCGTTCGTGCTTTGTCGGTGAAGGCGAAGGAGAATCCCCAAATTGAAGTGTGGGATGATCATTTCGTAATCGATCTTATTACCGACAACGTTGAATGTATCGGTGCACTTGTGCAGAAGCCGGATGGACAGCGTGTCTATGTGCGCGGGAAAGCGACGATTCTTTGTTCGGGCGGAACAGGCCAGCTCTACCGGTATACAACCAACCCTGAGGTTGCGACTGGAGACGGGATTGCGATGGCTTATCGGGCTGGCGCCTACATACAGGATATGGAATTTGTTCAATTCCATCCGACGTCACTTTGTTACCCGGGGGCTCCGAGGTTTTTGATTTCCGAGGCCGTGCGGGGCGAAGGCGCGATCCTGCGCAACATAAGAGGCGAACGGTTCATGGAGAAATATCATGAGCAGCTTGAGCTTGCGCCGCGGGATATTGTTGCTCGCGCGATTGTAAGCGAGATGGAAGCCACACGCTCGACATTTGTATATATTGATGTCACTCATGAATCTGCGGACATGGTGAAGCATCGCTTCCCGAATATTTATGAGTATTGTTTGAAATACGGATTAGATTTGACGACGGATTGGATTCCGGTCGCGCCTGCGGCGCATTATATGATGGGTGGGGTTAAGACGGATCTGCATGGTGAAACGAACCTCGCCCGTCTATTTGCTTGTGGCGAATGTTCTTCAACCGGCGTTCACGGGGCCAACCGCTTGGCAAGCAACTCTCTATCTGAGGCGATTGTATTCGGACGCCGCATTGTAGAGCGTATTAATGAACTGGAGCCAATAACCTCCGACTCCACAGCACCGATTATCGAGTCTATGGAACGCAGCGGCCCGCCAATGCAAGCCGTTGTTGAGAAGCGTCTGAAGCTTCAGAAGATCATGGTTCGTTACGCCGGACTTCGTCGTGATGGACAAGGGCTGAATAAAGGATTGGAAGAATTAAAGCGACAACTGCCTATTTTCCATTCTGTGCTTACTAAACGCGAGGAGTTCGAGTTCGCCAACCTGCTGACCTGTGCGATGCTAACCAGTCAGGCAGCCCTGCTGCGGGAGGAAAGCCGCGGTGCACATTATCGGGAGGATTTCCCGGATCGGGATGATCTGGTTTGGCGTAAGCATTCCGTCCTTCATCGGGAAAACGGCGTAGCAGAGGAGCGAATTCATCATGGTTAAGACAACAATAGCGGCGGTTGGCGGAAACGCCGAATTGCTGAAAGATCAGATACGGGCATGGCTTGCGGAAGACATTGGAACAGGCGACGTGACAAGCTGGGCGACTATTCAAGAGGGAAGCAGATCCAAAGCCGTCATTCATGTCAAAGAGAGCGGTATTCTAGCCGGCATGCCCATTGCGGAGCTCGTGTTCGCAGTCGTTGATCCTTCATTGACATTTCGAGCGCTCGCAGCCGATGGCACCGCGGTTGATAAAGGTAGGGTGATCGCGGAAGTAGAGGGCAGCACGCACAGCCTACTTACAGGCGAACGTCTGGCTCTGAACTTGCTGCAGCGGCTGTCTGGCATCGCAACCAAGACAAACGCGTATGTTCGGGCTCTCGAAGGCCTGCCGGTGCGCCTTGTTGATACGCGCAAAACGACACCGGGACATCGGCTTCTTGAGAAGTATGCGGTCCGGGTTGGCGGAGGCTCCAATCATCGTTTTGGACTCTATGATGCCGTAATGATCAAGGATAACCACATTAAAGGATCAGGCGGGATTACGGCAGCTGTGCAAGCTGCGCGCAGGGTTATCCCGCATACGATGAAGATTGAAGTCGAAACCGAGTCCATGGTGCAGGTAGAAGAAGCGCTCGCATGCGGGACGGATATTATCATGCTGGATAATATGTCTTATGACCTTATGAGGGAAGCAGCGGCTCGAATCAAATCCCATTCCCCGTATGTCATCGTAGAGGCTTCGGGCGGGGTGACCTTGGATACGATCAACGCTATCGCAGCTTGCGGAGTCGATGTGATCTCCGTTGGCGGTTTAACGTATTCCTTCCAAGCACTGGATATAAGTCTGGATCTGGGCGAGAAGAAAGGGGGACCGGCGGCGTGATTTTAGTTGTTGATGTAGGAAATACCAATATTGTTCTAGGGGTATATGAAGGCAAGACCCTGCTTCATCATTGGCGGCTAAGCACGAACCGGTCTGCAACCGCTGATGAGTACGGGATTATGATTCATAATCTGTTTCATTATGCCGGCGTGAAGCTGGATCAGATGGACGGTGTCATTATCTCCTCTGTTGTTCCTCCTTTAATGCGGACGCTGGAGCAGCTGTGCCATAAATATTTGCGTAAAGCGCCGGTCATTGTTGGCCCTGGCGTGAAGACCGGGCTTAACATCCGTTACGAGAACCCGCGTGAAGTGGGTGCCGACCGGATCGTTAACTCGGTTGCAGGGATTGAGAAATATGGCACGCCGCTCATAATCGTTGATTTTGGCACAGCGACCACATTTGATTACATTGATGCAGACGGCAACTATCTTGGCGGGGCGATCGTGCCGGGCATCGGCATTTCGACGGAGGCCCTTTATCAACGTGCGGCTAAGCTGCCGCGTATTGAACTGGTCAAGCCTAAGAGCGTTGTTGGCCGCAACCCGGTCACTTCGATGCAGGCAGGTATTATTTTTGGTTATGCAGGTCAAGTGGACGGAATTGTTCAGCGAATCCGCAAGGAATTCAATGTAACGCCTCGCGTCATTGCCACCGGCGGTTTGGCAGAGCTGATCTCTGCAGAATCCGAGACCGTTGAGGAAGTCGATCCCCTGCTGACACTGGATGGGTTAAGACTAATTTATGAACGGAACCAAGAGTAATCATAATGGCAAGGAGGGGATTTAAGTGCAGCAGGATACAGCAAAAGATTATTTAGTACGAGGTACAGCATGGGATGGCAAGCTGCGTGTATTTGCTGTCACGACTACGGCACTTGTTAACGAGCTTCGCATTCGTCATAACACCATGCCAACGACTACAGCGGCACTTGGCCGTACGGCAACAGCAGGCGCCATGATGGGTGCGATGTTGAAGGGTGAGGAGAAGCTTACCATTCAAGTCAAGGGTGACGGCCCGGTAGGTCAAATGGTTGTCGATGCGAACGCCAAGGGCGAAGTTCGCGGCTATGCGGAATATCCGCAAACGCAGCTGGCTAGCAATGCACTTGGGAAGCTGGACGTAGCAGGCGCGGTTGGCCGCACAGGCTATATCCACATTATTAAAGATTTAGGGCTGAAGGAACCTTATCGCGGCAGTACTCCGATCGTCTCAGGGGAGCTCGCGGAGGATTTTACGTATTATTTTGCCAAATCGGAACAAACGCCTTCGGTTGTAGGTCTAAGCGTGCTTGTTGACGAATATGGTACAGTGCTCAATGCCGGGGGCTTCATCGTTCAATTGCTGCCAGGCATCTCGGAAGAGGAGATTGCAAGGCTTGAACAGGCGGTTACAGCGCTGCCGCCGATCTCGTCGCTTCTGGATCAAGGTGAAACGCCCGAAGGGCTGCTTCGCTGGGTTGTAGGGGACGAACTGCAGCTGTTCGACGATGAATTGGATATCCAATTCTCGTGTAATTGTTCAACCGAACGGGTGGAAAGAACGCTCATCAGCATGGGTGAGCATGAACTACAACAGTTAATTGAAGAAGACGGACAAGCTGAAGTCGTGTGCCATTTCTGCAACGAGAAGTATGTATTTAACCGCCCGCAGCTAGAAGTGCTGCTCGATCAGGCAAAGCCGAAACCGATTCAATAATCGGAGGCCAAGCATAATGAAGAAGGACCAGGTGTTGAAGAGCGTTGTGCTGCTTCAAGCCGTATGTATGATCGTTCTTGCAGTCGTTGTGGTTACTCGCGTGCTCTCGCCGCCGAGTTCCGCCGTCCCGAAGGACAATGATCCTCAAGATGGTGCGGATCCCTCTAAAGTCGAAGAGAAGGTTGCGGCTACGGTGGGCACTGAGCAGATAACGAACGCAGAATTAGAGGAGCAGCTGCGTGGGCAATATGGAGACAGCGTGCTGCGGACATTGATGGTAAGAGCCGCAATCCGGCTCGAAGCCCGCGCATACGATCTGCATGTATCTGCCGATGAGCTAAGTGAAGAGCTTAACAGGATGATGGCGGGTTACGAGGATAAGGACCAATATTACACAACGATGAAAGAACAGCTGGGATTGACACCCGAAGCCATCCGCAAAGATACCGAGTACCGGCTGCTGCTTGAGAAAATCGCCATTCGGCCGATAGAAGTAACTGAGTCGGATGTGGATGCGTATATTTCGGAGAATGAAGAGCAGTTCGCGCCGCAAACGCAAGTCCGGCTTGCTTGGATTGTCTTGGATAACAACAGTGAAGCCGAAGATATCCTTCATAAGCTTGAAGATGGAGAAGACTTCGCACTCATGGCCAAGACGTACTCCAGAGATGAGGAAACCGCCGGCGATGGCGGAGACTTAGGGCTAATCGACTTAAAGGATGAATATGTGGATCCGAATGTCCTGCAAGCAGCTGCAAACTTATCTATTGGGGAATCAGCTGGTCCGATTCCTGTAGAGAATGGTCAAGCTATTATTCGATTATTGGAAAAGCACACGACAGAGGCGCTGGATGAGCGGACTATTCGCGAAGACGCTCGTAAACAACTGGCTTTAATGCGGGCCAATTCGCTTCATGATGTTGAGGATGAATTGCTCGCTAAATATAACGCGGCAATTATGCCGAAGTAAAACTATCTATTGACAACAGCTGGTTACGATTGATAAGATGTAGGTAAAACCAACTAATTTAGTCGGAATAGGGAGGACTACTTTTCATGGCTAGAATTGTACAAAGCGTAACAGAACTTATCGGTGATACACCGCTTGTCCGTTTGAATCGTCTCGTGCCTGAAGATAGTGCAGAGATTTATGTAAAGCTTGAATATCAAAATCCAGGTGCAAGCGTTAAGGACCGCATCGCGATCAGCATGATTGAAGTAGCGGAGCAGCAAGGTATTCTTAAACCAGGCGATACCATTGTCGAGCCTACCAGCGGCAACACTGGAATTGGACTTGCAATGGTTGCTGCAGCTAAAGGCTACAAAGCGATTCTGGTTATGCCGGAAACGATGAGCATCGAGCGCCGCAATCTTTTCCGTGCATACGGAGCAGACCTTGTTCTGACACCGGGAGCTGAAGGTATGAACGGAGCGGTTCGACGCGCTGAGGAGCTTCAAGCTGAGAATCCTTCTTATTTCATCCCGCAGCAATTCAAGAACCAGGCGAACGTTAAAATTCACCGCGAAACGACAGGTCCGGAAATCGTTGAAGCGATCAACTCGCTTGACGGCAAACTGGATGCGTTTGTAGCGGGAATCGGAACTGGCGGAACGATCTCCGGTGCCGGTGAAGTGTTGAAGAAGAACTTCCCTGAAATCAAAATCGTTGCCGTTGAGCCTGCAGGATCACCGCTTCTTTCCGGCGGTAACCCGGGCGGACATAAAATCCAAGGTATCGGCGCTAACTTCATTCCAGAAATTCTGAATCGTGATATTTACGATCAAGTTATTACGATTGAGAATGATGAAGCATTCGATACAGCCCGCCGCGCAGCGAAAGAAGAAGGTATTCTTTGCGGTATTTCTTCGGGAGCCGCTATCTTTGCAGCTCTTAAAGTAGCCAAAGAACTCGGTAAAGGCAAACGTGTTGTAGCTATTGTTCCTTCGAATGGCGAACGTTACCTGTCCACACCGCTGTTTAACTTCGAGAACTAATCAGTCTCGTTAATAATGGAGGATCCCCTTTGATTTGGGGGTCCTCTTTTTGCTCTTGTTCATTCCCTGCACGCTCTTTTCTTTTTACCCGTAATTCGGTATACTAACTTCCAAACGAGAAGCCGGCCCAAGAACGGAACGGTTACGAAAGTGGAGGGCTGGCTCATGAATGCTACAGCCTTTAAAGATTGGCTGACTTGGCGGGAGCAGGGGTTTAATTCACTGCCCGTATGGTATAAACGCTCATTGAATCATGAAGATCGTCCATCCTCGTGGGAGTCCGCATGGAAGGCGGCCTCTGCACATGCATTCGTACTGGAGAGCGGCAAGGATGGAAGATACACCTATTTGGGCCTGCATCCTTCATCAGTGATTCGAGGCAAAGGGATGATAGCCGAGGCTGTAGACAGCGCGAGCAGCAGCATAACCCGATATGACTATAAACCGCTCGAAGCCGTTCGCAGCTGGATGAGCGCCTACAAGGCTCCGCGTGTGCCTGATGTTCCGAAATTCACAGGAGGCTGTGTTGGTTTTTGGAGCTATGACGTGATTCGCTCCATCGAACGCATCCCTAATCACGCTGCAGATGATTTGGGTCTGCCGGATTATCTGTTTCTTCGTATGGACGAGCTCTGGGTCATCGATCATCAGGAGAAAATGCTCTATTGTGTGAGACATTCCCTTATCGAAGCTGACTCATCGGAAGAGCAGCTTTTTGCGCAGTATGAGGAAACATGCGCGTTAACAGAGAAGATGTCTCACTTTTGGACAGAGCTGACCCGATCGGACGAGCTTCGCAATTCACGTATGGACTTCATGGAGAGCAGCTCTCTTCATATCGATGTTGAAGCTATAGGTGGCATAACATCCCCCTTTCAGAAGGAAGCCTATCAGTCGGCGGTTGAACGGATTCGGGACTATATCGCGCAGGGTGATGTCTTTCAGGTTAATCTGTCCATGAGGCAAACCCGCGCCGTCACAACCCCGCCTGAGGAGCTGTACGAATGGCTGAGGCTGGTGAATCCATCACCTTATATGGGGTTCTTGCGCTGTCCCGATTTTCAGCTGGTCTCGGGATCTCCTGAGCTTCTTGTCGAGCTCCAGGGCGGCAAATTGGCAACGAGGCCAATTGCCGGTACGAGAAGACGCGGACGCACAGAGGAAGAAGACAGACAGATGGCGGATGAACTGCTTGGTAACGAGAAGGAGCGGGCGGAGCATATTATGCTGGTCGATCTTGAGCGTAATGATTTGGGCCGGATATCCGCTTACGGCTCGGTCCATGTCGAGGAGCTTATGGTGATTGAGTATTACAGCCATGTCATGCACCTGGTTTCCCAGGTAGAAGGAACACTTGCGCCTGGAAAAGATGCTTACGACGTCATTGAAGCGACTTTTCCCGGGGGGACGATAACAGGAGCGCCTAAGATTCGCACAATGGAAATCATCGAGGAGCTTGAGCCCGTGAGGCGCGGACCCTACACCGGATCAATGGGCTGGATTGACTACAACGGCGATATGGAATTTAATATAATTATACGGACAATGACCGTGAAAGATCATCAGGTGCATATACAAGCCGGAGCAGGGATTGTTATTGATTCCAAGCCGGAGCGAGAATATTATGAGTCCCTCAGCAAAGCCAAAGCGTTATGGAAATCCATTCAGTACAGCGAGCAGTGGGCGAAGACAGAAAGAATGCTGGCTAACCATGAATAAACGGCCCTGAAAACTTCAGCACCGTCCCGTTAGATGAGGTTTATATATGAAGGGGGAAACGAATATGATATTGGTAATTGATAACTACGATTCATTTACGTATAACTTGGTTCAATATTTAGGTGAACTGGGTGAGGAAATCGTCGTCAAAAGAAATGACGAGATTGATCTCGATGGCATTTCTGCGCTGGCTCCCGATCATATTCTAATCTCCCCGGGGCCCTGCAGTCCGAATGAAGCAGGCATCAGCCTGGCGCTGATTGAGCGATTCAAAGGGGAAATCCCGATCTTTGGTGTATGTCTTGGCCATCAATCCATCGGACAAGCATTCGGCGGAGATGTTGTTCGCGCTGAGAAGCTGATGCATGGCAAAACCTCAGCCATTATACATGATGGACGCTCTATCTTCGAAGGGATTCCAACGCCCTTCACAGCAACACGATACCACTCCCTTATTGTAAAACGTGAAACTTTGCCGGATTGCCTGGAGATTACCGCGGAAACGGCGGATGGCGAAATTATGGGACTGCGGCACAAGGAATACCCGATCGAAGGTGTGCAATTCCATCCGGAATCCATTATTACCGAGAACGGACTTACCATGCTTAGCAACTTCCTTAAACAACGGGCCGGTACAGCGCGATGAACATTGGCTGGAACGGAACAGTCAAGCAAGCAGAGGAGGCCGTGATCTCGGTATACGATCACGGTTTTTTGTATGGAATGGGTTTGTTTGAAACCTTTCGCACCTACGGAGGAAAGCCTTATTTATTGGAGCGTCATCTGCAGCGCCTAACGGAGGGATGCCGTTCGATCGGCATCCACTATGAACCGGATATAGAGCAGTTTCGTGTGTGGCTGGCTGCCTTGATGCAGAGCAATAACCTTTCGGAAGCTTACGTCCGGCTGACCGTCACAGCAGGCGAGGAAGAGCTGGGGCTGCCTTCAGGGGATTATAGGAAGCCGAATCTGCTGCTTCTTGTGAAACCTCTCCCCATCCCCAATCCACTGCTTTACGAAGATGGCCGTCAGCTTGCGCTGCTGTATACTCGGCGTAATACGCCTGAGGGGGATATTCGGCTAAAATCACTCCACTACATGAATAATATCGTGGCAAAGAGGGAATTACTGCAACTCGGTGCCGCACCTGGAGCTGAGGGACTCATGCTCACCCAAGAAGGCTGGCTGGCCGAAGGGATCGTCAGTAACCTGTTTTTTGTTGAACGAGGAACGGTTTACACGCCTTCCATTGATACGGGAATTTTACCGGGTGTGACAAGAGGCCGTGTCATTGAGCTCGTTCGCTCTGCGGGTCATGCCGTCATAGAAGGACGATTCACATGGGACGAGCTTCTTCGTGCAGAGGAAGTATGGATGACGAATTCCATTCAAGAGCTGGTACCGATAACGACGCTGCGAAATGTAGATGGACATGTGATTCAACCTGGGGACGGGAGTCCCGGCTCGCTCTTCAAGCAGCTGCTGTCCGGTTACCGGATGCTTACTGGAAGCGGACAAGACCTTTGATCCTTTATTGAAACACACCTACGGCTCACGAAAGGAACACCGACTGAAATGAAATCTCTAGTAGAAGCAAACCGTCATTGGCCATTCAAACGGAGCTATGAATTCTCCGAGGGTGTTAAGCTTGAGCTCGGTACACGAACCCTGATTATGGGTATATTGAATACAACGCCGGATTCGTTCTCGGATGGCGGCCGGTATGATGAGATTGATGCGGCTGTTAAGCATGCGCAGGCGATGGCTGAAGCAGGAGCTGATATCATTGATATCGGCGGTGAATCGACAAGACCCGGAAGTGACTCGGTCTCGCTGGAAGAGGAGATTCGCCGTGTAGTTCCAACTATACAGGCCATCCGCAGAGCATTGCCCGATATGTCGATATCCATAGATACCTACAAAGCTGAAACCGCACGTCAGGCGCTTGAAGCCGGTGCTCACATCATTAATGATATTTGGGGGTTAAAAGGCGACCCTCAAATGGCATCGGTTGCTGCCGAATATGGCTGTCCCGTCATTCTCAGCCATAACCGCCATGCCCGTGATTACAGTGACCTTGTACCGGATGTCCTTGCAGATTTGAAGGGCAGTATTGCATTAGCCCATCAGGCAGGTGTCCGAGACGAAGCAATATGGCTCGATCCCGGGATTGGCTTCGCCAAAAATTATGAGGAGAACCTGAGTGTGATGCGTAATTTGGATCAACTCATCGGACTTGGATATCCGGTATTGCTCGGCATATCCCGGAAGCGGTTCATCCAGAACACCCTGCAGCTTCCGGCAGGGGATGTCGCATTTGGAACAGCAGCAGCGAATACGCTTGGGATTGCGCAAGGCTGCCAGATCATTCGTGTTCATGATGTGCTTGAGATGAAGCAAAATGCCAAAATGGCGGATGCCATCGTTTATTATAAAGACGTACATAGGTAAGAGGAGGCGAAAACATGGATAAAATGACATTAAAAGGAATGCGCTTTTTTGGCTATCATGGTGTATTTCCAGAGGAGAACAAGCTGGGTCAGCAGTACATCGTCGGTTTGGAGCTCAAGCTTGATCTTTCAAAGGCCGCTCAAACGGATGATTTAACCTACACAGTGAACTATGCGGAAATTCATGCCCTAGTGAAGGTTATCGTGGAAGGGCCGCCTTTTAAATTAATTGAAGCTTTAGCTGGTCACATTGCATCAAAAGTGCTCGACGCTTATACTAGTGTAAATGAAGTGACGGTTTTCGTAACCAAGCCTAACCCGCCGTTCGATATTCATTTTGACGGTGTAACCGTGGAATTGGGCAGAAAGCGGGATGGAAATGAACAACAGTAAGCACTCGCTGTCAAGCAGCGCCCAAGATCAGAAACTTACAGGAGCCGCCGAAGCTTATATCGCACTCGGTTCTAATGTAGGTGACCGGAGCAAGCTGCTGCAAGAGGCGCTTCTGTTGATTGACAGCCATTCTGCGATTAAGGTCATTCGTGTATCCGGCATTTATGAGACGGATCCGGTCGGCTATACCGACCAACCTTCTTTTCTTAATATGACGGCAGCGCTTCTTACAACGCTTGGGCCGTTTGAACTTTTACATGCATTACTTGATATTGAGAAACAGCTCGGTAGAACACGCGACATTCGGTGGGGCCCTCGTACGATGGATCTCGACTTGTTGCTGATGGAGAATGTCAGGCTTGATGAGGAGGAGCTTACTCTCCCACATCCCCGTATGATGGAACGTGCTTTCGTGCTCGTACCGCTTCGGGATGTGATCGGCAGCGGACATCCACTTCAAGAACAGGTCAATCAATTCGCAGTTCGAGCTTTACAGGATGGAGGGGAAGGCATCGCGTTATGGAATACGATCAATTGGCCGGACGCGTCCGCGCATTCCGAAAGTTAAAAGGATTCACGCAGCACGAGCTGGCAGCTAAATTAGGCGTATCGGTAGCAATTCTTGGCTCACTGGAGCGGGGAACACGCAAACCGGATCCGAAGCTGCTGGAGCGCATTTCGGAAACCTTGCAAATTAGCTATGATGAACTAACGGCTGAGAGAAGCCAATAAACCGGATTATACAAACTCAGAAGGGAGCGGAGACGTCCATGCTCAAAATCGGAAACATCGAGATGAAGAATAAAGTCGTGCTGGCGCCGATGGCAGGTGTGTGCAACCCGGCTTTTCGACTGATAGCCAAAGAATTCGGTACAGGCCTCGTTTGCGCCGAGATGG
The DNA here is from genome assembly GCF_042656405.1 of Paenibacillus solisilvae. Taxonomy (NCBI): domain Bacteria; kingdom Bacillati; phylum Bacillota; class Bacilli; order Caryophanales; family Paenibacillaceae; genus Paenibacillus; species Paenibacillus solisilvae. The sequence goes on from NZ_JBHSOW010000124.1 coordinate 21,988, forward strand.
TAAGTGATAAAGCGATTCTGCACGGTAACAAACGAACACTGGAGATGCTTTATGTAGATGACCGGGAGAAGCCGTTAAGTCTGCAGATTTTCGGAGGAGATCGCGAATCGCTAGTGGAGGCGGCGAAGGTCGTTGATAAGCAAACCAATGCAGATATTATCGATATAAATATGGGCTGTCCGGTACCCAAAGTCACAAAATGTGATGCTGGTGCGCGCTGGCTCCTTGATCCAGACAAAATCTACGAAATGGTATCCGCTGTTGTCGATGCTGTCGATAAACCGGTTACCGTGAAGATGCGCATCGGCTGGGACAGCGAGCATGTGTTTGCGGTCCAGAACGCACAGGCTGTTGAACGTGCAGGCGGCAAAGCAGTCAGCGTACATGGCCGCACACGGGAGCAACTGTATACGGGAAAAGCCAATTGGGATATTATAAGGGATGTTAAGCAAGCGGTAACAATCCCCGTTATCGGCAATGGCGATGTCTTCTCTCCCGAGGACGCCAAACGACTGCTCGATCATACAGGCTGTGATGGCGTGATGATTGGACGCGGCGCACTAGGTAATCCATGGATGCTGTACCGTACCATTCAGTATCTGACAAATGGTGAACTTCTTGCAGATCCAACGCCTCGCCAGAAAATGGAGATTGCAATTGTTCATATGGACCGCCTTGTGAACCTTAAGGGTGAGTCCGTCGCAGTGCGTGAGATGCGGAAGCATTTGGCATGGTACTTGAAGGGCATTCCAGGCGCTGCCCGGGTAAAAGACGTTATTATGGAAGAGACATCCAGAGATAAGATGGTGCAGATTTTATTGCAATACATCGATTCACTTGGCGAAGACAGTGAGAAGCCGGCTTCTTCGCCCGACTCCGCTGCGGATGAAGTTGTTTATCATTGATTGTGACGTGTAAAAATGTGACTAAAGGTCCATTTTGCAGTAATCATGTTCGCAGAACTCACATTACAATTGGCTTTCGTTGACATATGGGGTAAATTTGAAATATAATTCTTCAATAACAAACCGTCCGCCTGGCTTATTTGGCAAATTGATCTGTCCCCCGTGCGGTGTCATCAAGGGTATGGAGTGTAATATATTAAGTAACAGTGAATTCATACACGGTATGAAAAAATGCCACTCGACAGGAGAATGGGTAACATGAGCGATAAAGAGATCATTCTGACGCAGGACGGACTTAAGAAGCTGGAAGATGAGCTGGAGAACCTAAAGTCGGTCAAGAGGCGTGAAGTTGCCGAGCGGATCAAAGTTGCGATTGGCTATGGCGATATTAGTGAAAACTCAGAGTATGAAGATGCGAAGAATGAGCAGGCATTTATTGAAGGACGGATCATCACCCTTGAGAAAATGCTTCGCAACGCGCGCATTATCAACAATGATGATGTTGATACAGATACAGTAAGCATTGGTTCACTTGTAACCGTTGAGGATATGGAGTTTGGGGATACAGTAGAGTATGCAATTGTAGGAACTGCAGAGTCGGATCCACTGAACAACAAAATTTCTAATGAGAGCCCGGTCGGTCGAGCAATCCTTGGTAAGAACAAAGGAACAGTAGTCGAAGTAAATGTACCAGCGGGCATCATTCAATATAAAATTGTTGATATCAAAAAGTGGTAATCAGGCATGCCTGTCAGGAAGAAACAGCTGCGTTTCTTTCTTTGAAGAAAGAATCAGAAAAGTATAGATCGAATTGTCATATACTTTCTGTTTTTTTGAGAAAAGCTTCCTCCGGAAGCTTTTTTCAACATTTAGGACAAAGTAGTCCTTTCCGTAAGGGAATAGAAATGGGATAAACCGCTTGTCGGAATAACAAGGAGATGAATGGTAGTGGAGCATCAAACACAAGATCAAGAACAAGAATTTAGTGAGCTATTACAAATTCGCAGAGACAAACTAGACCAGCTGCGGGAACTGGGAATTGATCCGTTTGGCGGTAAATTCGGGCGTACTCATCGAGCCAAAGAAATCATGGATGTGTATGATAATGAAAGCAAAGAGGACTTGGAGTCCAAAGGCATCGAGGTTCGTTTAGCCGGACGGATCATGCAAAAACGCGGGATGGGTAAAGCGGCATTCACGCATATACAGGATCTGAGCGGTAAAATCCAAATCTACGTGCGTAAAGATACCGTCTCGGAAGTTGAATACCAAGCCTTTGAGCTGCTTGATATCGGGGATATCATAGGTGTTTATGGTGTAGTGTTCAAGACGAACACAGGGGAAACTTCCGTTAAAGCGAAGGAAATTACGGTTCTCTCCAAATCTCTGCTCCCGCTGCCGGATAAATTCCATGGACTGAAGGATGTAGAGCTGCGCTATCGTCAGCGTTATGTTGACCTGATCGTCAGCCCTGAAGTGCAGCAAACGTTTATTACACGTTCGCGAATCATTCAATCGATGCGCCGTTACCTCGATTCTTTGGGCTATCTGGAAGTAGAAACGCCTACTCTGCATTCGATCGCCGGAGGAGCTTCAGCACGTCCTTTCATTACCCATCATAATGCGCTGGACATGCAGCTTTACATGCGGATCGCGATTGAGCTTCATCTCAAACGACTCATAGTCGGCGGAATGGAGAAAGTATACGAGATCGGCCGTGTTTACCGTAACGAGGGGATTTCGACAAGACATAATCCGGAATTTACGATGATTGAGCTGTATGAGGCTTATGCCGACTACAAAGATATCATGGCATTAACGGAGACGCTTGTTGCACATATCGCTCAAGAAGTGCTCGGTACAACCAAAATCAATTACCAAGGACAAGAGGTTGATCTTACCCCGTCATGGCGGCGTGTTTCTATGGTGGACCTTGTCAAAGAAGTGACTGGCGTAGATTTCGGCGCTCAGATGACAGACGAAGAAGCGCATGAGCATGCTAAGGCGCATAATGTTAAAGTTGAGCCTCATATGACATTTGGTCATATTCTGAATGCTTTCTTCGAAGAGTTCGTTGAACATACACTTATTCAACCTACGTTCGTAACTGGACATCCAGTAGCGATTTCTCCACTGGCGAAAAAAAGCGATGCAGACCCTCGCTTTACCGATCGTTTTGAGCTGTTTATCGTAGCTCGTGAACATGCCAATGCCTTTACTGAGCTTAATGATCCTATTGATCAGCGCCAGCGCTTTGAATCGCAGCTTCTCGAGCGCGAACAGGGCAATGATGAGGCGCATGAGATGGATGATGACTTCATCCGTGCTCTCGAATACGGTATGCCGCCTACAGGTGGCCTTGGAATTGGTATCGACCGCTTGGTTATGCTGTTGACCGATGCGCCTTCGATACGTGACGTACTGTTGTTCCCGCTTATGCGCGAGCGTGCTGGCGAATAGATTCAGAAGGACTTGACCGGTGAGACATTATCTCACCGGTTTTTATTGTTTAAGGAAGCAGTATGTTTATAGATTGGCGCCAAGAGCCGTTCTTCGTACGTCTCAATAAGAGTCTGCTGCTATAATGGAGAACGGCAATTCGGAGTCCCGGATACCGGCATGATTAATAAGATATCAAATTATTTTAAAAAAAGGGTTGCAATCATTTGGGCGGATGTGTTATATTAATCAAGTCGCCGCTGAGAGATTGGCGGTCAACACGAAGAACTAAATTAGACATTTGTTCCT
>NZ_JBHSOW010000125.1:0-45300 GCF_042656405.1 Paenibacillus solisilvae
GGTAAGTGTCGCTTTTCTTTAAATATAACTTGGGTCACTGGAAAAGCTTAAGTTCTTCAGTGGCCTCCTCCCTATCCAGGGAGCTTTTTATTGTGCAGAAATCTTATAAGTGCGATATTGTCCATCGCTGCCGATCTCCAGCGCATTAAGCTGCTGTCCATATGCGCAGCCGCCGTCGATACCGATTTTACCATCTCCAAACCAAATATCGGCAGATCCTTGAATTTCAAATGTTCTCGTATGCCCGAAAACGACCGTTTTATCCGCCACCGTTGGCTGCTGCAGGAATCTTTCTTTAATGTACATAAAATCTTCGTCCGGCTGCTCCTTCCAGTCCGAGTAGCTGGGGTTAAGGCCTGCGTGAACATAAATATGACGGCTGTCTTCCGCATACAAGGGAAGCTGCTCCAGCCAAGAAATATGGTGCTCATAATGCTCAGCAATAAAGGATGCCGCTGTACGGGCCGTTTGCACATCAATTTCATCTAGAGGACAATCTAGCCCCAGGTAACTCTTTATCGCTGCCTTTCCGCCATACATCAGAAATTTCTGAATTACATGATGATTACCAAGTCGCACTAAATCAATCAACCGTTGATCGTGATTCCCTCTTAGTGCAATGACATTATGCTGTTCGGCCAGCTGAATTAAACGCTCCACGACCTCTTTGCTGTGAAGGCCGCGATCCACATAATCACCAATAACAATTAATTGATCCTGATCAGGTTGATAACCAGCCAAATCAAGAAGGTCATTAAATTCTGTTATACATCCATGGATATCGCTAATTACAATGGTTCGCTTCATGTCCTAACTCCTGCTCTTTCGCTTTGTTACATGATTCAGTTGACTACCTTAATACAACGCCTAACCTATTTCTAAATTTCCTAATACGATCGTTACTGCTTCACCTGTCATGAACACTCGGTCACCCTCGACCCGAACCAGCAATTCTCCGCCTCGGGCAGATGCCTGATAAGCACGCAGCTCGTCTTTACGCAGACGCTTCTGCCAATAAGGTGCAAGAGCACAATGTGCCGAACCCGTTACGGGATCTTCGTTGATCCCCGAAGCCGGAAAGAACGCTCTTGATACGAAATCATACGCGGTATTGAACATGCCGCTGGAACGGCTTGTGACAATGATCCCTCTAGCTGGAACACGAGCAAGCAGCCCATAGTCCGGCTTAAGCGTCCTTACCGTCTCTTCACTGTCCACTTCCACAAGAAAATCCATTCGGTTACGGCCCGCGAAGCGCGGAATAAGCCCCAATCCGTGCAAAAGCTCTTCCGGAGCCGTGGTTTGTTTGACCGGTTCAGCAGGGAAATTTAATGTAATGCTGCCATTCTCCGAACGCTGAGCAGTTAATAGTCCGCTCCGGGTATGAAACCGAGGAGCCTGATCAAGCTGAATATGGCCATTCGTCCACAAATAATGGGCACTAGCAAGTGTTGCATGTCCGCATAAATCCACTTCTGTCGTTGGTGTAAACCAGCGCAGCGTGTAGCTGCCTTCCTCCAATGGCACCAGAAAGGCTGTCTCGGGCAGATTCATTTCTTCTGCCACCTGCTGCATCCATTGCTCCTCTGCTTCCCGATCAAGCAAACAGACGGCTGCCGGATTGCCTTTAAACGGCGCAGAAGTAAAAGCATCAATGATTGCCATTGGTAATGACATTTATATAACCCCCTGTTCCAGCCATATTGGAAATGAATAGAAGAAAAGCCCTCGAGATCAATGATCTTGAGGGCTTCTCCAAAAGCATAATGCGCGTAGAGGGACTTGAACCCCCACGGTCGCCCGCTAGATCCTAAGTCTAGTGCGTCTGCCAATTCCGCCATACGCGCGCATTTCGTAACGAACAATTGTATTTCTTGTCCGTTTCAATAATATAGCATGGATTCGGGACATTTGCAACTGAATTTATTAATTTTTATTATTTTTTTGAGATTCATCCTTTAAGACATGCTCAAGCTCAGAGAGATGCTTAATAATCGCTAATGGCTCATGTGTCGTAAGCGGCTCTACTCCCTTCGGATTGAACCAAATCGCATGAAGTCCTGCATTCAATGCACCGACAATATCTGCTGACCAGGAGTCCCCGACGAATACAGTTTCCTCAGCTCGATAACCAATTTGCTTCAATGTAAGATCAAAAATAGCCGGATCAGGCTTACCCACTCCTACGTCCGAAGACACAATTACCGTATTCAGAGGAAAAAATTCACTTAATCCTAGACGTGCCAGCTTCTCTCGAGCAGTATCATTTGCCCCATTCGTGATGATTCCAACTGCATACTGTTCAGTGATTCGTTGAAGAACAGCCCGTACTTTAACATCAGCTTGCATCTGAGATAAACTAGTCTCGATGAAAGCCTGCGTAAAGGAATCGAATGCTTCATCGAGCAGCGTTTCACCGAATTGCTCCAAGGTCTCCTGCAGCCGAAGCCGTCGATACTGTTGAAAAGTCAGCTCTCCGCATACGGTTTTGCTCCAATGCATTTCACTATAGCGGTTAAACAAGCTGCATATCCGTTTCTGTTCGTATCCGCTTGTAAGAGGGTGGGATTGAAAGACGGACTCTACGGTGAGCTGCCAATTCCGTTCAAAGTCATACAGAGTATCATCCACATCAAAGAGAACCAGTTTTATGCCTTTCATACTCCCGGGTGCTCCTTCCAGCAAATAATGCAAGTATACATCCATAAACAATGTGAGCAATTAGCCACAACAGCAGCGCCCGGCCATCGAAAATCGAAGGCACCCGGACTGAGACAAGTGTAAGCGGAATCCATATGCAGCCAGCTGCCAAGCCTAGAACGATACCAACTAGAAACCGATATCCGGTATAAGATACTGCGACCAGATAAATAATGCCGAGCGGGATGGAGACAGCAAGATGGAGAGCTAACTCCACTGCTTCCGGCAGCCGCTTCGGCATAAAAGCTACAAAATCAATATTCAACAAAAGTGTATATACAAGCTCACTGGTTAACTTTTGCGCACCCTTAAGAATGAAGGCCAGAACAATTCCTGACGTAAGTCCCGCTAGGGCTCCTCGTATGAGTAGGCCAGGCGCCATTGATCGGTTAACTTTTTGCAGGCTTCGCAGCTCCTTTACTCCGGTTGACAATTATAATGCCCAAGCTGACAAGCATCAGAGGGCCAATACAGCCAATGTTAGCGGTTCGGATAGAAATATGGCGGACTGAAATACGCCAAATACGGGAATGAGAAACAAGTACATGGAGACACTGCCCACTTGATTATATTTCATAACATTGTTCCACAGCATGAAACCTACTGCTGAAACGACTGCCAGATGCAGCAGCATCAGCATAGATGGCCAGTCAAACAGAAATGGAAACAAGCTTGATTTCCAACTAGATATCGCGCATAACAGAATTCCGCCAAGCACCATCTGATAGCCATTAATATAAGGAATACTATAAGCTCCAGCCGCGCGGCGCGAGAGTAAATTGGCACAAGCATTAAAGAAAGACGCACACATCAGCAGCACCTCCCCGATTGAGAAAATCGGGCCACTTCCCCCTCTATGCTTGGCTAATCCAAGCACCAGCAGACCAGTAAATCCGACCAGTAACCCGAGTGCCACAGTACCGGATAATCGGTCATTCTTATAGAAAAAATGGGCCAGCAGAATTTAAAAGAATGATATCGTCCCCGCAATGACGGCTCCCGCAACGCCAGTGCTCATCGACAATCCTGCATAAAAAAAGCGAGGCACCGACAATGCCAAAGGGATGTGTAAAAAATCGGGCTGCTGTCATTAGATGTCATGTTCTCCTTCTTGTTCGTAAGCAGCGCCATTCATACCCATAATGTATAGAGTGAAGCGAGCTTGCCATTAATTTTCTAAGATTGGGATGAGTAAATCAACGGGTTCCTCTTCCAAATGTTCATCAATGAAGAATATCTCCAAGGAAACTGCATTTTCCCTTTTATATAGCTTTTGCTCATTCATCCATGCTGCTAAGGTCTCGTAACCTTCACCAATTCGTTTGTTTGTACAGGTCACCATTGCATAAGTGCGCTCAGGAATTGTAAATTGAACCATTCCTTTGGGCACTGCATCCATATGCGGAACTTCAAAGCAAGCCCAGTAGGTGGCAAATACTTCGTTTCCAAAATAAGGGCTATAAAGCACCGAAGACTTTAACTCCACATTAAGCTCATGCTTTCTGGAGAGAAACTCGGTCTGCAATAGAATGGCTTCATCCGGAAACGTCGAATACGGACCGCAATAGCTGATACCAACCATGTTTAAAGCTGGCTTCGTAATCAATGTACAGTTATCCATTGCGAACGACCCCCTAAAAGTTTTTGTGAGGCATTGCCTAAGTGAACCGTCGTCGGTACATCCAACAAAAACTGCTTCGAAAGCAAATACGATCGGCTGACACGGTACGTTCCAGTTGAGTGACCAATTTCAGTTTATCATGTTCACAACTTGTAGGGTAACTTTTCTTTTAGGTAAAACTCATTTCTAAAGATGCTTTCAAAAAAAGACAGCGCCTCGGATGGACATCTGTCTTGCTCACTTAATTTGCTGTACAGAAGCCCTACGATCAAGCCATAATCGACGGGCTCCGGCCTGATCGGCAAGATCATCAGCCGTAAAGCGCATGCACCGGTTTGTGAAGAACCGCCTTCCCTGGAACGTTGAATGAACACGAGGTACTCTTCTAATAATATGCCATGATTCAGTCACTCTTGACCTTAATGATTACACAAAAAGGCTGCATCGATCAGATTATCAATTTGTTAGCTTTCCATTGAGCGATACACGCAAAAAACCTCCAACCCCCTTCTACTAAGAAGGCAGGTTGAGAGGTTTAGAGGTTTATTGGATTAAGCTTGATGCCTTTTCTCTTATCTATGAAACTACCGTCTAATTAGATTATGCGGGTCGATAACGAACTTCTTCGACGCACCTCTATCAAACTCGCTGTAAGCAGCAGGAGCTTGATCAATTGAGATCAAGGTTGCGTTAACGGCTTTGGCAATTTGAGCCTTGCCGCTCAAAATAGCAGTCATGAGCTCCCGATGATACTGCATGACCGGTGTTTGTCCAGTGACGAAGGTATGGGATTTGGCCCAGCCAAGCCCAAACCGGATTTTTAATGTCCCAATTTTAGCATCCTCATCCACCGCACCAGGATCACCTGTTACATAGAGTCCCGGAATACCAAGCTTACCGCCGGCACGAGTGACTTCCATGATCGAATTCAATACGGTAGCCGGGGCTTCACCATGTGAATGCCCATGACCGTGAGCTTCGAAGCCTACACAGTCAATTGCACAATCCACTTCAGGTACGCCTAGTATTTGATCGATTTGCTCCGCTAGATTCGGATGCTCTCTCAAATTGACCGTTTCACAGCCAAAGCTTCTTGCCTGTGCCAGACGCTCGCTGTTAAGATCTCCAACAATCACCACCGCTGCTCCAAGCAGCTGCGCGGAGTGGGCCGCTGCAAGCCCAACAGGTCCAGCGCCTGCCACATAAACCGTCGAACCCGGCTTAACGCCGGCACTGACAGCACCGTGGTAACCAGTCGGGAAGATATCCGAAAGCATCGTCAGATCAAGAATTTTCTCCATCGCGCGATCTTTGTCCGGGAATTTCAACAGCTGGAAGTCTGCATAAGGCACCATTACATATTCAGACTGCCCGCCGACCCAGCCGCCCATGTCGACATAACCATAAGCCGAGCCCGGACGGTCTGGATTAACGTTACTGCAAACATTCGTGTTCCGTTCCTTACAGTTGCGACAACGGCCGCATGCAATATTGAACGGTACGGAAACCAAATCACCTTTTTTTATAAATTCAACATCACGGCCAACCTCGATAACTTCACCTGTAATTTCATGACCGAGAACGAGTCCGCTTGGAGCCGTTGTGCGTCCGCGCACCATATGCTGGTCACTACCGCAAATATTAGTGGTTACGACCTTGAGAATAACACCGTGCTCACATTTTCTACCGACATTCAAAGGATTGACACCTGGGCCATCCCGCAAAATAAGATCCGGGTAAGAAATATCCCGCACCTCTACTTTTCCTGATTCTACATAGACAACCGCGCGATTTCCAGCCATTCATTGCCCACTCCCTTAGTAAGGTTTGGTTATTCAGATGCTCTATGAATCTCTTATTATTGTAATCGCTTCCACAAAGAAAATCCATGTTAAAATAAAAATAAGCCTTTAGTTGTGATTTCCGGGATTTGTTTGTTCCAGCATGTGTACGCCAGCAAGCGAAGCCTTCAGAAGACCCATTCCGATCTCGGGATGCAATTGAAAGAGCTTCCCCGTGCGAGAAACGCCACTCGTTCCGGAGGTCATCGTTAGCCCTACTTCTAGCTCCTATTTATTCTGATGAAATGGCTAAAGTACCATTCCAATCAGCAGCTTATTAATCTTCTTTAAAAAGTAATCGAATCAATAATTACCCCTGAAACTGTCAGCCTGCCATTCGATGGCTTGACTGTCTCCAATCGGACCGGCAATGATTTTTATAGACAATCCATGGTCGAAAACAATATATACCCAATTGTTAGCTTGAGGATCCGACGCAATCATTTCTCTTGCCTGCATCACATACCCTTTTGCATCCGTCATCTGTCCGATGCTATCCAGATAGGTCACTACTTTTTGGACGAGCTCTTCATTTTCTGAAATCGCCAGCAGCCGCTCCCGATCGAAAGAATGCTGAAATAGATGTTTTATTTCCTCCTGATCATCGAACCATTTCATTTCCCTGCATCGTCCCGGCATTGGATTAACCACCTTTCAGATATTAAGCTTTCCCATATCCAGCATGCTTCTCATCGTAAGTTGATGCAGCCCAAATGAATAATCCTGTCCCCATTCGCTGATTTCAAGAGCAGGCACGTTTTCTTCCGGCACATAATGAGCGCTTCTTTGTTGAATATCCAGAAGCGTGGATGGAGCTAAATAAGTGCCCGAAAAAATAACTTTATGAGGATTAATAGTCGCCGCTAAAGTCGCTACCAAGCGGCTCATGGCATCGATAAAATCGAGATGCCCTTCATTCGGTGACGCTGCTTCTAATGATCCTTGAAACGCCTGAAGAAAACTCGTCTTATCATAGAGAGGCAGCAAGGATACTTCCCCCGAAAACGAAGTGCTGCCTCTTACCACCTCACCGTTCATGATTACCCCGGCACCTATGCCCCTGTTTCCAAGGTATACATAAACGATAGACAAGTTTTTATCATTGAATAGACGGTCATGATAGCCATAAACGGCTGTATTCACATCATTTTCCGCATGAACATGAATGGAAAATTCAGCTTCATAATAAGTTTTGAAATCAAAGTTTTTGAAATTATCAAACGAAGGAATATAAGAGGCACGCCCTTTATTAACCGCCCCGGGGACACCGAATGTCAGCGTATACAAATTAGAATGAGCTCTCACGTAATCGTCGATTTGTCCTGTTAGCTGCTTAGGACCATCCGATAAAACACCTGGCAGTGTTGAATGTTCAATGATCTCACCTACATAATTAATAAGCGTATACGCGGTGAAATCCTTCTCTAAGCATATCGCCAAACCAAACCGAAAGTCCGGATTCAATCTGTATTCTTTGGGCCGTCGTCCTCCGCTGGACAAGCCAAGCCCGTTCAATAAAACTTCCCCTTGATCATTCATTTCATCCAATGTTTTGCTGATTGTGGGAAAACTAATGCCGGTCTTCTGAGCAATTTCTGCTGTTGTTGAAATGATATTCGTGTGGAGCGCAAGTCGAATATGCTGACGAATCACTTCGCCCATGGTTTTGGGGGTAATAGAGGAAAGGTCGATTGTGCTCACCGCCGCAACTTATTAAAGTTCTTTAATTACTACTCGAGCTTATCACATTCAGAAGATTAATTTCAAGCTCGTTTTCTAAAGCTTATTCTGCACAAGCTGTTAGCCGCGCAAGAAAAAGCTGTGTTTACCTCTGCTCAAAGAACCGTAAACGCAGCTTTTGTTCTGTTAGCTATCTCGTTATGCCCGCAGCCGCTTACGCATCCATCTGATTTGTCCGCGATGGTTAATTTCATCCTCCAGCACATGAAACCACATGAAATAATAATTCGCCTGCTTCTTATGCCAGAATTCCTCCTCCTGAAACAGCCAATCATCATCCACGCGTCTGAATAATTGATGGGAACGATTGCGTACCTCTTCCATTTGCCTCAGGTAATAATTCAGTTCATGACCTTTAATGGCCCGCCTGCCCTCCTCCCCCAGATCCAGAGCTGGCCCCCATTTCGCAATTTCTTCCTTCGTTAGTTCACGCTGCTCGAAGGTCTCTACCTGATATGCGTACTCCAAAGCAGCAAAATGAAGCAGTAGAGCACCGATGGTGTTGCTGTTCGCATCTACCGGTTCGTCCAGCTGCTGCATGCTTAGACCTTTAACGGCCATCAATGTCGTATGTCTGGCATAGTTCATCATTGATAATAAATAGCTCACTTGAGGGGTGTAGCCTTCTATTCCAGTTACCAGATAAAGCTGGTTCGGGTCCACATTCATCGCATTCCCTCCCTATTCATAGCATTATTTTACATTCCCATAGAAATCAGCACAAGACGGGATTTAACGAGAAAAAGGCGCTGATCATCAAGTAGACGACCAACGCCTTTCTATTCATTTGGAATCGTCATTGCGCGCTATCGACTCCGTTCGACTTATTCTCCTGCAGTCATCTTACACAAAAAAAGAGCTCTCTTCGAGAGCCCTACTCAATCCTTAAGCATTTTATTTACCCTATTGACCTTCACATTAATGTCAGGGATTATGATGATATTGAAAGTCATACGGAAGGAGATCAGCAGACGTGAAAATCGGCGAGCTATCAGAGAAAAGCGGCGTCAGCGTTCGGTCGCTGCGGTATTACGAACAGCAAGGCCTGCTGCAGCCAGGACGGCTGATGAACGGCTACCGAATGTACCATCCCTTTGCCGTGGAGCAGGTGAAGACGATCCAATTCTACATCTCGCTGGGTCTGTCCACGGAGCAAATCTCCAGTTTTCTGCATTGTGTCATGGTGAACAAGGAATCCTTTTGCACGGAAATTATGCCGATTTATCAACAAAAGCTGGCAGAGGTAGATGCGCAGATCGCCATGCTTACCTCGATAAAGTCCAATCTGGAAGATCGCATTCGGTACATGAGAGAAGAATCAGAAGCTGTTCAGAAAAAGGAGGATGACAAATGATTCAAGAAGTAAGCGAGGCTGAACTCCAGGAGCATATCCGTACAACGGGCGTGCCTCTCATTGAATTCGGTACACTCTGGTGCCCGCCATGCCGGACGCTGCTGCCAATTTTAGATGAGCTGGCTAATGATCTGTCTGATGAAGCTGTGACCATTATTCAGATTAACTGCGATTCTTCGCCGCATGCCGCAGCTGCACATGGTGTTATGAGCACGCCGACTGTCGTACTGTATAAAGACGGGCAAGCTGTCGATAAGCTAGTCGGCCTTCGCCCGAAAGGCATCTACAAGAGCCTCATCGACCAGCACTTAATTGAAGCGGATCGCAGTTAACACTGCGATCCGCTAGTTAAGCTAAGAATCATCCCTTGGAATCAGATTTCGCCGTTCTTGATTCAAGCAAGCGGCGAAACTTCAAATAGCTGGCGATTCGCCAAGGCAGAATATACGCGGCAGCTACCAAGAAGAATAGAGCGGTCAGCTCATTTGGATCCAGATTGGATAAATAATCGCGAAGCACGAGCCGGAAGATGAGCAAACCAACGAAAGATATGATGAATCCTGTGCTTTTCTTCGCGTAGATCTGTCCATCCGCACGAAGCTCATAGTTAGTGGTCAGAATTAACGGGATCGATAATACGATTCCTGTTCCGACTGCAAGCACAATCTCACGTATCGTAAGATGCAGCTCAGGGTTTGCAAACATCAGTACTGCTGGAATGAGAAAAAGCAGCGGAAGCAGCATTTTCAACCCTTTTCCTTGAATCGGCCTGGATACTGCTCTCGTTCTTCTCCAGATAATCAGCGCTGCGGCTGCCAGCACAATGGGGATCGTTTGTATTTGCAAGTTCTATTCTCCTCCAATAACGGGAAACTGATCGAACTTAAGTCAAATTCACGTTCTCATAATGCTCAACTGTAGGGAACGGATCATAGTAGTCATGCAGCAGTTTCTTCCACTCCTGATATTCCGGCGATTGACGGAATCCGGTTGTATGATCCTCAAGCGTCTCCCACCAGACAAGCAGAATATATTGGTTATTTCGTTCGAGGCAATGCTGAAGCTCGTGCCTGATATATCCCTGCATGGAGGAAATGATAGCCGAAGCCTGTTTAAAGGTGGACACAAACGTATCGTTTCGTTCAGGCTTGACCTGCAGAATCGCAACTTCCAATATCATCTGACTCTCTCCTTCGGGCTCGATTGCTGTACTGTTTCAAGCCATAAACCTACACCTTGCCGCTGTATACTTCCGTTTTGTAGTGGAATGTTACTTGTCCATTCTGTTGATGCTTATGAAAGATCGCTTCCAGCTTTGCCAGGAAAGCTTCATGATGCTCCGTCCCAGGAGGAGGGGTGTAGGAAGAGGATAAGGCACGGCCTATTAAACCGGCCAGATCGAATTTTTGCTCATTGGCAAATTCATTTCGTTCATACTGACCATCACGGAAAAATGCAGCAAACTGCTCATGTCCGAGCAGACGATGATCCACGATCGTGTAATCCACGGCAGATTGCTTCAAAAGCTGCTCATATTCGGTTGCAAAAGCATCTGCTTCCGAAAGCCGTCTGTTCCAGACAAGCGCAGCAATCCCTCCCGGCTTCAACATACGACTGAACTCGAGCCGCGTCGGCTCGATATCAAACCAATGAAAGGCCTGCGCGGATACAATGCAATCGACGGAGTTGCCCGGCAGCGTCGCAGCTTCAGCCGTACCGTTGATCGAGACAAAAGATTTATATTTGCTTAAGGCTTTCTCCGCTGCTTCACGCATCTCTTTGTTTGGTTCAACCGCAAACACCCGGTACCCGCGATCCAGCAAAATCCGGGTAAAAATCCCCGTTCCTGAGCCCACATCAGCGATGACCGCATTTTCCTTCAGTCCGGCTTTAGCGGCAATGTGGTTCACAGCCTCCGTTGGATAGCTTGGACGATATTGCACGTACATCTCCACACGGTTCGAGAAGCGATTGGTACTGTCCATTGTGAATCCCCTTTCTTGGTTAAGCCTTCCTGACAACTTTAACCGCGCTTACGCTCCAGCGCATACAGCTCTTCTTCAAGCGACATGCTTTTTTGAACGACCACTTGCCTCGCATCCTCAATGGCTTTGTTATAGACGAAAGGAGCAATCTCACGCAGCATGAAGTCAACGATTTGCTCTGCACCGATTTGGCCGAGCGTTTCGGATCGTTCATCTTCGAAGAAAGCAATCAGACTATCCATAATCTGTTCTTTCTGCTCACGCGGCAGTTTAATGGGGATCATGGCACTGCCTCCTTTTCAATTAATGCCTAATCGGTTACAGTAAGCAACAACCTCTTCGTAGGATAAGCCGCCGCCAAAAATATCAAGCGCGCTGCCGATTGTAATATCCAGCTTGCCGTCAGTCAGCCGGTTAAACAGCTCCAGATCCTCGAAGGATCTCGCTCCCCCTGCATAGGTAGTCGGAATCGTTACCCACTGAGCCAGCTGAGAGACTAAGCTTTCTAATATGCCGGTTCTCTTGCCTTCCACATCCACGGCATGAACGAGAAATTCGCTGCAGTAACGCTCAAGCTCACGCAAATTCGCTTCGTTCACCTCGAAATTACTGAATGTTTTCCATTGATTCGTCACGACAAACCATTTGCCGTCCCGCTGCTTGCAGCTTAGATCAATAACGAGCTTGTCCTTCCCTACTGCTGCAAAAATCTTCTCCAAATTCTCACGGTTAAGCTCGCCGTCGCGGAAAATAAACGAAGTGACGATAACCTGGGATGCTCCGGCTTCCAAATATCGTGCAGCGTTATCGGCTGTGATTCCGCCTCCGATTTGCAGGCCTCCCGGATATTCCTGCAGCGCGCGCAGCGCAGCTTCCTCATTGCCGCCTCCAAGCATGATAACATGTCCGCCTGTCAGCTGATCTCTCTGGAACATGGATGCGTAATAAGCGGAATCATGCTCGGATACGAAGTTTTCGACCACCTTCTGGTCATTGCTGCCCAGAGTTTCGCCAACAATTTGTTTAACTTTTCCATGATGCAGATCAATACAAGGTCTGAATTTCATGCGATCTCCTCTTCTTTCTGAAACCGTGATTGTAAAAAAGCAGCTACGCCGTGCTCCTGATTCGACAGCAGCAAGCCTGTCGACGCCCGGATGACAGACGGATGCGCATTTTATACGGCGTATTTCTCGTCTGCCGCC
Source organism: Paenibacillus solisilvae (assembly GCF_042656405.1). Lineage (NCBI taxonomy): Bacteria > Bacillati > Bacillota > Bacilli > Caryophanales > Paenibacillaceae > Paenibacillus > Paenibacillus solisilvae. Next base: position 12,447 of record NZ_JBHSOW010000125.1, read on the forward strand.
TCGAACATGCCCAAATCATTCAAATTATCGCCAAAGCAGATCAGCTGCTCCGCGTTCAAACACGCCATTCATAAAGCTAAGCGGCAGCTTAAAATGAATCTGCTCCAGAAGTCCCGCAGCCGAATTGTAAGATCGCGCTGTTGCGATCGTGAATTGCAATCCATCACGGACTTCCTCTCTACTCGGCCTTTATTCTCATCAATATCCAATAAACAAAATATCCGATCATCGCGCCGATTGTATTCAAGAGCACATCATCAATATCAAAGCTGCCCCGGCGGAGAATCAGCTGCAGGAACTCAATGATAAACAGCGCAGCGATAAACGATAACGTAAAGCGGATAACCCTTATTCCTATCAGATAAGGGATTGCAATGCCGAAGGGTACGAATACAGCAACATTACCCACAACATTAATGAACCAGGTCCGCATATCAAAATGATCCGCATGGTTCATGTACATTTTCAAAGTATGGAAGGGAATCACATTGTAGCTGTAACCCATAGCGATTCGGTTAGATCGCCCAAAACCCATAAACATCCAATAAAACAACAATAAGGTATAGGATATCGTGATGATTGCAGCTAGCTTTCTCATACGAATTTCTCTTCACCTGCCTGTTTACTTACCAGCTTCGATCAGCATTCTTCAGGATTTTCTGATAAACCACAATATCAAGCCAGCGTTCAAATTTATAGCCCACCTCTTTATAATGCGAAACCTTCTCGTAGCCAAGCTTCGTAAACATGCGAACGCTGCCTTCATTCTCCGAGCAAATCGTAGCGATAAGGGAATGAAAGTTCAGCTCACGCGCCACATCTTCAATAAATGCCAATGAAGGCCGGCCAATCCCTTTGCCCGTACAGCTTGGTTCAAGGTAGATCGTAATCTCTCCGGTAACATTAAACGCAGGTTTCTTTTTATGCTGTGTAATCAGCATATAGCCGGCGTAAGCATCGTTTGCAAGTATGACATAGGTTCGGTATAGGGAGCTAAGCGGCATGATTAATTGCGTCATTTGTTCAGGCGTATAGGGCTCGAGGTCAAATGAAATCGTCGTATGCTCAACGTAATAATTATAGGTCTTGCGAACCTCTTCTAAAAAAACGGAGGAATACTCCACAAACTTCAGATTGTTCATGCTGCTCTGCACCTCATCATTACTTTGCTCCCATCAGACAAAATCTAACATCTATCAACAACGTTTGCTAATGTCTTCACTTACTAATTTAGTTGTATTATACATCGTTAACCAGGTTTATAAAAAAGAGATACAGGGTGAGGTACCCTTCTCTAGCTATCTTATGAAAATCAGCGTAAAACTTATGTGAGTGAATTTACTAATGCGGGAATGTCATCGCATTATTTTGGGATAGAGTTTAATTATACCACGGTTCAGTATGAGCTTCCGCAAATGATCCGAGCTGTCGTTATTGGCAGCAGTCCGAACGAACCCTACTGGCAACCAACGAGGTGAATACCTTCATTTCTTATTCATCCCATTTTTCAATGCTGTAAACCTTCGCTTCCTTCTTGTTGTCATCTTCCTTGACGGTATAAATATATTTGTATTCATTGATTTCAGAATCTCTGTTCGTATAACGAATTTCAATATTCTCGATGATATAAAATTTATATACGCCGTTCGTTTTCTGGATGTTCATAATTTGATACTTAATGAGTTTCTCTTTGATTTTGATGTCATTGAGCCGTTTAACCAAGGCCTGCTGCTGTTTATAGAGTGGCCCTTCAGGATCAAGCAAGCCTTCTACCAGCGAGAAACGGTTCTTATTTATAGCCTCTATAATGGATTCCTCATAGGAAATCATAGTTTTCTGCGCAATATCCTCACTCATGACATTATCACTTTTGTCGCTGTCGTTAATTTGCACATTAGCACAAGCAGACAGCAGCTGAAGCAGGCAAACGAATGTACAGAGCAGTACAATTCTGTGTAATTTTGAATTCTTAACAAACATTCATGTACCTCCAAGCCTTTCTAGTAAAGCTACCGGCAGTCTGATCTTAATTATAGCGCCGGATCAGTTTCGTTTCAAAAAAAGTTTAACGGCTTCGAAAAACAAGCCCCCATTATGCAGCAGCGGCAGATCACCGAGCCAGCTGCTTAATCCTTCTGATGAAATAATATACGCCCACGCCTGCTCCTGCGTTATCGGCAGTGTTCTTCTTACTCCGATGATGGCAATAGGTTGGCTGTTACTCATGTTTATAGATTCGAGTTCTATCGCCATTAAATGAATATCCATATCCGATGAAAACCCAGTCATTATTCTCGTAATAGGTATCTAAATCGGTACACAGGTAGAGCTGATTATATCCGGCTTGCTTTGCTTGCTTGATGGCGTGATTTTGCAGCTCAGTTCCAAGCTTTCTTCCCCTAAACTCTGGTGCTACATACAAGCATGCAAACCAAGGCTCCAGGTCTTGCCTGCTGTTCATATCACTTCGCAGCAAAGCGCAGCTGCCTACGATTGCATCGCCATCCAGAGCGATATAGAATCGGGGCAGCAGGCTATCTGTGATACAGGACAGCTCCATGCAATCTCGATAGAAATTAGCGTTCATTTCACTTCCCCACTGTTGAACAAAATATTTCACAGCCGCTTCAAACTGATCGTTTCGGTCTCTAATATTATGAATTTGAATCATGCAATAATCCTCCGGTTAACCAGCAGCTTAAGCATGGTTTTTAATAATCATGGTTATCTCTGTTGTGACCTCGTCTATTTGATCAAATAATGGCATCTCTCGCTCCTCCCCGGGTAAGGATTCGCTTGAAGCTTATGAATGTTAGCCGCCGCAGTCGGTGGGGGGTCGGCGTTCATCTGCTTTCACTCCTGTTTGGTTTGGAATTAAGCCTGGTTGGCGAACTTCATTCGGATCATCGAGAAATTCACCGTAGAAGCAAGTATAGAATCTCTTAGAGGCAGAAGCGATGGAGTGATTCGGAATTCGATTCCGAGCGAAGTTATTGCGGAAATAAGATCATCGATCCGATCGATCGAAATTGGTTTTACCGTTTGAGTGGATGTATAGTAGCCTGCGTTAGTATCATACAAATCGAAGTTCTCCGGATTAAAGGTGTATCGGTAGATATGCGCCGTTCCGATCCTCTTCAGCCATCCTGCTTCTACAGCAATGAGATGATCCGTCTTGGAGTGACCGAAGAATTGCCGTCTGTCTTCTTCCGTCGTACTCTCTTGAGGCCAAACACATACTCTGGGACAATCTCTCGGAAGAAAATAATGCGGGGCGTGAAACTCATCCACAGCCCATACCATAGCGGGTTCATTCAGCCTATATTCCAACTGTCTGGGTTCAAATATGGCGATACTCGGATCCTCACTGAAGTGAAACAATTTCACTAAACCAACAACCCTTCCTCTTCATATATCTCCCTAGCGACCTGCCGATCCATTTATAGGATCCAGTAAATCCGCGGCCCTATTTGGCTGTATCTAGAACAAAAAAAGAGCATCGGCAATTCAGTTATCTGCCAAGCTCTTATCTGGTTCTACTATATCACGAATTACAATTGCTGGTAAATGCTTCTTTATCCTTGTTAGCCTATATGCACCCTTGACATGAGCAATCCACAGCCCATTGGAGCGCCGAACAAGAATTCAAAGAAAACAAACAAAATCATAACTTTACGGCATCGTCACCTCCTGCTCAAGTTCACTAAGATTAAGTTACAAGGCCAAGCTGTAAGAAGGCAGAAATCCATCACCATACAAGGAGTGAATAACATGAGTAACAAACAAGCCTATGAAGAAACGCTTGCCCACGTAGAGAAGCACTCAAGTCCATCAGAGCTCCGTATTACCGATATTCGTTTCACCGACATCGTTGGCGGCCCATTCCACAGCAGCTTGATCAAAGTGTATACCAACCAGGGATTAGTCGGCTTTGGCGAAGTTCGTGACGGTGCAGATAAGGTATACGCGCAAATGGCCAAAAGCCGGCTTCTGGGAGAGAACCCGTGTAATATCGACAAGCTGTTTCGCCGGATTAAGCAGTTTGGCGGTCATTCCCGTCAAGGCGGCGGTGTAAGCGGACTGGAGATTGCGCTGTGGGATCTTGCAGGCAAAGCTTATGGAGTGCCCATCTATCAAATGCTTGTAGGCAAATTCCGCGACAAAATTCGGATGTACTGCGATACGGAAGTCGTCGGTAAGGATACGGGTACGGCAATGGGAGAAGCGCTGAAGAAACGCATGGACGCCGGCTTCACTTTTCTGAAGATGGATCTTGGCATCGGACAAATCATCAATCAGCCCGGGACCCTCAGCGCACCGCTGGGCTTTCTCGAAGAAATGTGGGAAAAGTCAAAAAACCGCTACAACCAGAACTTCGACGGCATGACCGCTGACCAAATCCGTGATATCACGAACCGCCATTATGATATTTACAACATCCCTCATCCTTTCACAGGCATACACGTAACAGAAAAAGGCCTTGATATCCTGGAGCAGTATGTAGCTGACGTTCGAGCGGTTATTGGCTATCAGGTCCCCCTCGCCATCGATCACTTCGGCCATATCGGCCTTGAGGATTGTATCAAGCTTGGCCGCCGCGTAGAGAAATTCAACCTGGCCTGGATGGAAGATATGATTCCATGGCAGTATACGGAGCAGTATGCGAAATTGGCGCGTGCGGTGACGACTCCGATATGTACCGGCGAGGATATCTATTTGAAGGAAAATTTCCGGCCGCTGCTCGAAGCTGGCGGGGTCTCCGTCATCCATCCTGACGTGCTGACAACAGGCGGCATTCTGGAGACCAAGAAAATCGGGGATATGGCGCAGGATTACGGCGTTGCCATGGCGATTCATATGGCGGAGAGCCCTATTGCCTGTCTGGCGGCCGCCCATGTTGCCGCAGCCACCGAGAATTTCCTCGCTCTTGAGTATCATTCCTGCGAAGTGGAATGGTGGGATGATATTATTATCAGCAGCAAGCTGCCGAAGAAGCTGGTGCAGAGCGGGTTCATCACCATGACGGATGCACCCGGTCTCGGGATAGACGATCTCAATGATGAGGTGCTGGCACAGCATCTGCATCCTGATATTCCGGGTTTATGGGAGCCGACAGACAATTGGAATACGTTTTATTCCAATGACCGTCTTTGGAGCTGAGGGCACTCAATCGCAAGAAGGCATATAAGCGCTAATAAAATAGAACCTGCGGCCGCTCCTTATTAAAGGGAACACCGCAGGTTCTTTTCTGTTATCGGGCATACTTTCTGATCATGAGAAGAAGCAGCATGCATCGCATTCCGCCTCCGCTTCGTTACCCCGCTGAAGCCGCGGCTGCCTCCATCAGTCCGCTGATATAGCCGACTCCATAGAGTCTGCCCAGCAGCTCGTACCCCGGGTTATCGTTATCCTCGCCCGCCATTGTCGGCACATGATCCGGTCTTGCAGGCCCTTTAAAACCAACCTCGTAATACGTTCTCATCGCTTCGAGCATATCGGTTTTACCATCATCATGGAAAGTTTCTTCAAATTTCTCCGGTGTTCCGCGCACATCCCGGAAATGGACGAAGAACAGCTTACCCTGTCTGGCAAAATCGCGAATGACACGGGGAATGTCATCTCCAGCCGTTGCCAAGGTGCCTTGGCAAAGCGTGATGCCATTATAGGCACTCGGCACCAAATCAATCGCACGCTGCAGAGCAGCTGCGCTGCGGAGAATGCGGGAGACACCGCGTATCGGTGTAATCGGCGGTTCATCCGGATGAAGCGCCAGCTTAACCTTAGCTTCCTCCGCGACCGGTACGATCCGTTCCATGAAATAATGCAGGTTCTCCCAAAGCTGTTCCTCCGTCACAATGCCTGCATCCGTAAGCGGGGCATCCTTCATCAGTTCCGACGCGCATCGGCCGGGCGATTTGTCTTCCTGGAGATCTTTGGGGCTGACCCGCGGCATTCCGTTTATTTGCCGACTGATTCCCGGTATTCCGTCGGTGATTGGCTGGGTAGACAGCTATGTACCGCCTGCGTTATGGCGCAATATGTTTGGCCTTGACGGTTATTCCGCTGAGTCAAAACGCGCAGGGAATCGCATTCGAATTTTCCGTAAGCGCTAACATAATTGGTGTTGGCAAGCAGCCTTTTCTCCGTTCCGATAAGCAATCGGACTGTCAGCTCATACATATTCTTAATATCAATCGGTCCATTCTCGAGCAGGCCATTATAAAATTCATTGACAGCCTCTTCAATTTCTGAGGTGGAGTCTGCCGCTTTTAGGGATTCAAGCAGTTCTTTCTCCTTGTCCTCAGGATAATCGCTCAAGGTTACATACCGGCTAAGCTCACTGTAGTAGATAATTTGTCCTGTTCCCCGATAAAATTTGTTTTGCAGCGCCCGGGAAGCTTGTCTGTACGACTGATTCACGTCACAAAGATGACTGCATGGCTTACCTACGCCAATATTGACCGGAAGGCTGAATTGCTGACTCAGCATACGCTGAATCGCTCCCAGAAACTCCTTGGATACCCATGAGAATAACAACCCGATCCTGTTCTGGTCATCCCTAAACACAACGCTTCCGCCAGATACCTGCTGCTGCAAATAATCCCGCATTCTCTCGATATGGAGAACTTTTTCATGTTCGTCATCATAGGGGGTTATCGGCTCCAGAAGTGCCAGCGCCGGATAAGTATAATAGGGATTCAAATTCAGGCGGAGCAAATTTTCCTTCAAATTCGCGCTCTTATTCTTACGCCCCAGAACAAGATCCTGAAGAAACCGGTCTCTCATCCAAGTCAAGATCACATCATCTTTAAACAATAGCCCTTCGCTCAGCAGGCTCCATTTCCCCTTTATGAAAAGATGTATAACAGGGTGGACACTACATGAAGCTAATCAATTTCAAGCATTTTATAAGCGTGCATATGCTCGATGAAAGCTGCCTCAACCGCATCCGCATCTCCCGAGCGCAGGGCATCAATGAGCAGGAGATGCCAATCAGCGAGCACATTGGTCGTATAATGACGGTTGGATATCGCCATGAAACGCATGACTTTAGTGCGCATATGGTTCCACAGCTCCAGCACGGCCTGATTATCACATCGTTTATAGAAGAAACCGTGGAAATCCATATCCAGCTCCAAAATGCTCAGAAATTCGTTACGTTTGTTGGCTTTATCCATCTCGCAGATGATGTTATTTAAATAGATATAGTCCTCTTCAGTTAATAACGGCATCGATTGTTTGACGGCAAACCCTTCGATAATTTCGCGAAGTGCGAATATATCCTTGATTTCCTTGGCTGTAATCGTAGAAACGACCGAGCCCTTGTTGGGAACGCCGGTAATTAAAGCCTCCTGCTTCAATCGTTCCAATGCCTCGCGAACCGGAGCTTGGCTGATCTGAAATTTACCGGCAATCTCTGTGACGATAAGCCGGGTACCCGGCTGAAGATCACCTTCAAGAATTCCCTTCTTCAAATCCGCATAAACATGTTCACTAATCGAGTTGATTGGATAGTTCGCCTGACTGTCACGTATAGCTTTCACTGCCCCTCTCAAGATTATCGATTATCGATAATCTTATGCCCAGCTTTATTATAGATGCTGCTGCTACCGGAGACAACCGTTTTTATTGGCGATTTTTGTCTTTTTGTGGCGATTCAGGTGAGAAAAACGGCTGCACCGCCAATGGATGACAGCACAGCCGTTTCTTTTTGGATAGGAGCATGACCGATTAGCCTGTTGACGGGCTGTTTGGCACATGTCCTTTCTGGTTTTTGTTCTCCGAGGTGGAGCCCGCCACATGATCTTCCGCCTGCATGGAGCTTGTCTCCAGGGCCTGGTTTCTTGCGTCAATGGACTGCTTTTTCTTGCGAGCCATAGCACTGACCTCCCATTCCTGTGATCACCCTGATCTCTCAAGGCTGTTATAGGTTAACCAAGAATGGAGAAATTAACAATTTCCGGATATCTATGCTAAGGCTCTTCCCTTCGGTAGACGCAGCAAAATCGTTCAACGCCCGGATACTTTTCACCGAGACTTGTAATCAGAAACCCGGTCCGCCGGTAGAAGTTTACTGCATCCTTATCGGTTTCCGCCGCTAGCTCGGTAAGGCTAAGCTTCTCTACGATCTCTTCAAGCATTTCTTTGCCCAGCCCTTGATTACGATAGCCCTGTTTAACTGAAATATGCTTTAGCTCAGCTTTGCCGGGTGACAAAAGAGCAATACCAATGAGACCGACTAATTGATTATTCATCATTTTACCCAGTAAAATTCGCGAATCGTCACTTCTATAGTTCCGGTATTCGTTCTCTAATCGCTCATTATCCGGCCACATGCATTCGGCTAATAAATTCATTACCTCCCCAGAATGATGATACCCCTTCAGATCAATCATAACGGGTCTCCGTTTTGCTCAGCGATAATCTTAAGCAGCTCTAATGGTTGAGCGAGCTTACGAAACCCGCTTTGTATATAGGTGTTGAACCAGAACGCATGATAGGGTCTGAGGCCAGCGTCAGCTGCTCCCTCTAATTCCGAGGAACCTCCGTCCCCGACGAACCAGACTTCTTCCGGAGCTGCTCCCAGCTTCTCACATGACAATAAGTAAATTTCCTTGTCCGGCTTCGCAAATCCAACCTCGTAGGAGAAAATAACGTCATCGAACACTGCAGCAAGCTCGCTTTTGCCCCAATATCGGACTTCTTCTTCCGTACAATTACTGATCAGCCCAATCTTAATCTTCATGGCCTTAAGGGCGGCTAACAGCTCAAGAATGTCCGCACGGATTTGGCGGAAAGGCAAATTCTTCTCCGTGATTCTCTCCTGGTACAGACCGTCGATGACTGCATGATCAATCGGCAAATTTTGTACCGTTAAGATATCGCTCAGCACCGCATGATAATTCGGGTAATAACCTGTCATCCTTTTATGCTGTCTGCTTCCCCATTCTTGCTTAAACTCTTTATTGCTGATACCCAAAAGCGCCATATAGTCATAGCTGCGCTTGGAGATACGCTGATGATCAGAGAATTCCGTGATGAGGGTCTCGAATAGATCGAACAGAATCGCTTTGGGCATCAAGGGGTTCTCTCCTTATGTACGCATCCCTTTAACCTTCTCATGTTGTGGGCCAACCGGTAAAGCTCAGCAATATCATAGCGGTCAATGGCTTCAAATCTTCTTACAGCCTCCTCTATGGACACAATCTCGACTGCGACTACTTGTTCACCATCGGGCGGATTTAATGGAGCTCCGACGATATGAACCTCCCCATACCCTACTAATCGAATGAAATGAGGATGAGGAATGTGCGAGCGAAAAGGTCCCTCTGCAGCAGATTGACATTTAAAGTGGCCTATTCTTGTATAAGAAACAAGCTCTGCTCCAAGCTCCTCTTTCACTTCACGCTTTAGTGCATCCATATACGGTTCAGCTGGCTCTAATGTTCCGCCTGCAAGCTCCCATTTGCCGCTCTCAACCTGCATCATCACATAGCTGTCACCGACAACAGGGGCGATGCTGATATTGCTGATGAGCGATTCATCCGCAGCCTGCTCAGTGGTGAACTTCGCGGTGACTATATCCCAGTCAATTATTCCGGATAACGTTGGATAGTCGTCCGTGGTAATTAGGTTCAGATTTGCAAAATTTGCAAGCTTCTCCTTCATGAACGCATCACCATAATCAATACTCCCCTTAACATATTGGATTTATCGGCTGCTGACACTAAATAGGTATCGTTCCACTAATGATGAAATGGACTTGTTCGATCCAATGTTCATGCGGGTCGGCAATAATCGTGTGCCAGCCCAGCTGACTCGCGGGAATCCTATTCTTCTCTTGATCATCCACATACACGATGGCTGCAGACTCGTATAATTTAGTGTGTACCCTATTAAATATCCGCGGATCAGGCTTACAGCAGCCAACGGAGCTGGAGATTGTCACGCTCTTCAAATACTGACTCACAGGTTCGAGCAGCGGGGCCAGCCACTCCGAGCGATGATTGCTTAACACATGCAGGTCAGCCCATTGACTCCAGCTTGCAAGATGGCTCATCGCCGCCAATGGTTTGAGCTCTCTCATCAACAAACGCTGAGCGGCAGCGATATCGATTTGAGGTGCTTTCTCCTGCAGCCACTCCCAGAACCGCCTCTCCGGCACCTTACCCGACCAAAAATCACTTCGCAGTTCATCTTTAAACAGCGCTTTCAATTTCTCATACGAGATGCCCGTCAGGGAATGGATTCCATTCCAATAATCCGGAGATAAATTAGCAACAAGGACGCCGGCTGCATCAAGGATTAGCTGCGGTTTGTTCATTGTTCTTCCTTTCTGTATTCGCTCACTCGGATATAGTCAATCTTCTGACTCCAATAACAGCTCGTGTTCGGCGCAATATCTGAATTTCAATATGTTCATTGACTGAAATGCCGCTGAGTTCCTGTTCAAATCCCGAATGTAATTTAGCGTAATCAGGAGCAGCAGTGACGAACAAATGATGGATAGCCGCAGCGCTTTCATCGTTTTTTCCATTGTTCCAGGGCCTCCCGCCAGACCGTGTCAAGGTTTGGAATTCGACTGTGTCCGTACATGAATTTCCTCTGCCAATGTCTTGAGCTGCAAATTGCGATGCAGTAAGAAATTCCGCATATATCTCTTTAAAATCAATGCCTCTGCAGCTTTACCCAATAACCCGTACGGGGCCTCAAACTTTAATTCATCCATCATCAGCGTATGATTATCTATTGCTGTAAATTCATGTCTATGATTCAAGGATTTGAATGCACCTGAGACCATTTGATCGACAAAAACATACGGTTTATTGAATTCTATGATCCTGGACGTAAGTCTCTGCCTGACAAGAAAATGGGTGGCCTCAAAGGTTACCTGCTCATCCGCTTCAATCCTGCCACTCATTCTTCCGGCAATCGCTATTTCTCCAGTATGCTTCCAGACGGTCTTCGTATGAAGGTCAATATCTCTAGCCATATCAAAGCAAAGCTCAAGCGGCGCATTAATTTGAATTTTTGTTTGTACAATGACCAATGGAGACTCCTCTAAGAGCAATTATAGATGCTGTTTATTTGTCATAAGTTGAGCTCTTCTTTAATTTCTTCGACGCTCATCCTCGCCCTGTTGTTTAACGATTTCTTATCTTTGAGTTTGAACTGCTGCAGCTCGTGGCCGGGGTCGATGATGAGCGGTTTGGAGATAATATCTTCCAGAATCTGAACTGCCGTCCGATAAGCATTGTACAGCAATTCCTTCGAAATGACTTTCTTGAATACCTTCGTCAGCCGGATAAGATGCTCGGCATACATGAGTTTAACCGCACTGTCGGCACTCATGACATGCCGGCCGGCGAAGAGGGTAACATTTTCAATAATCCGCGGCTCCAGATGATTCTTGGCAATTGCCTCTAACCGGCTGACGGCATTCCAATCCATGATGGATAGCTCCTTGGAGTAACGATCAATGAGCTCGTTAAACCATTCGATCTCGGTCTCTATAGGTATTTGAAATGCCTTATATTCTTCATGCCGCCCTTGGCGATGCATCTCTAACGAGCTGCCTAGGTATGCTGTAAATAAATCCTTCGCCCGCTGTTCATCATGTACCATATAATCAAATCCTCATCCTCTTCGTTTCCTGCTGCAAGTTATCCTCTTAACTGCCTAGTGATTTCTCATAACATAGACTGGATTCACAATCCACATACTCGCCGTATTTCTCAATCTCATAATAGCCATGCTTCTTATAGAAACCAATTGCCTCTGGCTGCGGCGCTCCTGTTTCCAAGCGGATATAGGCGGCCTTCTTTTCCTTCGCCTTAGCCTCAAGCTTCTGTAAAATCTCTCCTGCAACGCCATTCTTCCTGAACTGCGGCTCGACATAAAATCTTTTCAGCTCCATAAAGGTCTCATCAAGCGGCTTGATGGCTCCGCATCCGATAGCTGTCTCTCCTGAATAAGCGACCATGAACACGACATTCTTAATGGCAGGATCGCTGAAATCCAGGACAAACACCTCCTCTGCCGGGTACCGCTGGAGCAGGTCTTCATCGAGCTTATCTATTAACCGGTGCAGGTTGACATCGTCGTGTGCAACCTCAGCAATCATTAATTCACTCACTGGGACTACCTCTTTCCATATTAATCTGCATGCCAGCCGTTACTCATCGATGACTAATTTAAGTTTCATTTTACCATTTCCGTCACGTAATAATCATCATTTCGCATGATTTCCTCGATTACAGCGTCCACGTCCATAAAGGTCGTGTCGATCCTATGCTTAACCGGCGGATTCGTTTCTAATAGTTCATGTAATCCGGCGACAGACCGGTATCCCATCTGAAATTCCGGCTTACGCTCAGCATCTCTTCTGACAAGCTCCTCTTCTTGAGGGAGCAGCAATACATATTTGATAACGACATCATACCCGCGGAACTCTTGGAGAATAACATTCGCATTCTTCATAAAAGCCACGTAATCAATCACGACATCGTGACCATGTTGAATGTAATTCTTAGTCAAAGACAGAATATTAAGCCATATCAAATCGGTGTGGTATTGGCTTAACCACGGCTTCTCGTGACCGCCGACAACCATATGATCGATTTCATCACCGGGGATATAGGCGCTCTTGGGCAGTTTTTGTGCAATTCTTTTTGACGTAGTCGATTTCCCGGCACCTGCAGGCCCCGAAATGATGTATATGGTGTTCCTCATATCTTCCGCCCTTTTTGAATGAAATGGTACTTATCGCTTGGATATCACGAAGTTCCAGCAGTCCGCTCGTTAATACGCCAGCCACTTCCATAACACCAAACCTAGAGAAGGTTATCTGTCAAAAGTTATAAAATTTGGTGCTCCCTTTTGCATTCGAATGCCAATCATCGCTGCAGGAGGGCACAAGCTTCCCAATCGTCGGACCCGGAACCATCTCGACGCCGCCAAAGCGTATGCCCATCTAGTACGGTTACCCCATACACTCTGGTGATCAACTTAGCCAAAAGGGTGCGCACCTACCCATTTTCCTGCACGGACTAACGACATTCAGAGACATTCATCCCGTATGCAGCATTCGATATCATGCTTAGTACAGCCAGTGACAATTGCCCAATTGTATGGGGAACAGGGCATCTGTCCAATCCTAATGCGGCTTATTTCATACAATACAGTATACCGGGTACCGATATAATACAGCAGCAATTTAGCAGAACGGTACCGGAAATATCTTTTAGGGAGGAATTCGCATGTCCGGTTTTCATGGTGGATTTACATCCTCTGGTGTGATCCTTGTTCTATTTATTCTACTAGTTATCGTTTCACGCAGCGTTCTGTTCTAATTAATGATTAACCGATAATGTAAAAACCGCCGCTGGTCAACCCTGCGGCGGTTTTTCGTTGTTAATCCAGATTCAAGTATACATGGAGGACTAAAAAGCATAAGTCCTCAGCGCGACAGCAACGCCGTCCTCTTCATTCGATAATGTCACAACATCAGCGACTGCCTTAACGGCATCCGGCGAGTTGGCGACTGCAACGCCGATCCCTGCAAACTGAAGCATGCCGATGTCGTTGTAATAATTTCCAATAGCCATGACGCGGCTTGGATCAATTCCCCGATTACGTGCAAGCTCCCGTAAAGCCGTACCTTTGCTGGCCTCCAAATGCTGAACGTCGATAAAAAAGTCGCCGCTTCGAATATGCTGAAGACCACTAGACCAGCCGCCCCAAATGGATTCTACCGTATCAATCTCATCCTTGCTGCCGAATACAGTGAATTTCACAAGCCCTTCCGGCAGCGGAGTGCCCGCTTCCCGCCACGCAGGCTGGGCCTCGTATCGTTTATACATCGCATCAGCCTCGGGTGACAGCCCTTCGATCATCATTTCAAAAGCCGTGTTCATGTCAAAATGATAGCCAAATCGGACGCAAAAATCGCGATATCGTGCGACTTCTATGGATTCAATCCCATACTGATGCAGGACTTCACGCCGCTCAGCTTCAATCGTTGCTGCCCCATTATGGGTAATCAGCGTCCCAGACAAGCCTAATTCATCCAGCACAGGCAGAGCATTCGTTGGACCGCGGCCGGTACAGAGCACGATCTCGGCCCCGTTCGAAGCCGCCTCGCGCACTGCTTCCCTTACGCGCGGAGTCAAAATATGATCATCTGTCAGTAAGGTTCCATCCACATCTAAAGCTATCAAGTCCACTTTCATTCCCATGTTAGTCCCACCCATCTGTTGATTGCAGCTATTCGTCTTGCTGTTTAATCGGAAGCATCTTTCACATCGTGAACCGACAATAAAGATTCGAGCTCACTTTCCGTCAGAGCCCTGTAGTCACCCAGCTTTAAGTGAGGATCAAGCTGAAGCGGTCCCATCGCGATACGGCGCAGATAAACAACCTTTTTCCCAACGGCTTCGAACATCCGTTTAACCTGATGGAATTTTCCTTCGTGAATCGTCAGCGTGATGCGGCTGAGCGGACCCTCCTGAGCGGTTTCATGTCCATCGATTATCAGCTGTGCAGGCATGGTTTTATAGCCGTCATCAAGCTCAACACCCGCTGCAAAAGCTCGAATGTCCTCCACTCCGACCTCTCCAAGTACATGAGCTTCATAAATCTTGGGCACATGCTTGCGCGGAGAGAGCAGCTCATGAGCCAGCTTGCCATCATTCGTTAGGAGGAGCAGGCCTTCTGTATCCTTATCAAGCCGTCCCACTGGGAAGGGCTCAAGTACCCGGTCATCCGGATCGAGCAAATCAATAACCGTCCGGTCCCGCTTATCTTCCGTCGCCGAAACAACACCTTGGGGCTTGTTCAGCATGACATAAATAACCTCGCGAAAAACCACCTTTTCCCCATCAAACCTTACATCTGCGGCATCCGGATCGAGTATCAATCCAAAATCTTTAATTATAACGCCATCTACCGTTACGATTCCTTGCTTAACAACTCGTCTGATTTCGCTTCGTGTTCCATAACCCATATTTGCAAGCAGCTTGTCCAGCCGCATTCTTTTCGCCACGTCACATTCTCCTCCAACCGGCAGGAAGCCCGTTCTTCACCAAGCCATCTCCGCCAATCTTACCCCATCCAATGGGATACTGATCCGCACACACAAGCACATACCCTTTGGGTACGACTCTTTTGTTACTAAGCTCTGCACCCTTCAGCGTTGAACCTTCCTGCAATGATGTCCGGTCAGGTGCATCAGCCGATTGTTCCAGTCGAGATGTGTCGATAATGAGTGTCTCGCCCTTCAAATAACGCTGCACGGCTTCTTCATCCGCTGATAGCTGCAGCGTCAGAGCCGCCTCCTCACGCCGCAGTCCCATGGCCAGCGCCTGCGAAGGCTCGAACCGATGCTCACCGGCTTCACCCACGTACCACCCGGCCCGCACCACACGCAAGCCGTCAAAGGAAGGCATACCCGGCGGCTGCAAATAAACCCGTGAGCCGTACGCGATAATCTCGCCCGGCCACAGCTCAGCACCGACCAGCTGGTCGGCGGCAAATCGCCGCCATGACTCCGCAGCGTCAACAACACCCGCTCCGCTGCCTCGTCCCCCACCGGGTCCGCCAGCCCGCTTGTGCAGCTGCTCATCGCGGCTCCGCTTCCCGCCGCCGCGGCGTTCCGGCTCCGACCCGATGGCGCGGCCACGATCTCCTGCGCCACGTCCTGACTTACCGCCCCGCTCCGAATTCCCTCTGCGCTCCGGCGCTCTGGCTTCCCTCTCTGCATTAACGCCCGGCTCCGCCATACCGCGGCGCTCTGCTGCCATAGCTCCGCGCTCCGCCTTATCGCCGTGCTCTGCTGCTATAGCGCCGCGCTCTGCTATACCGCCGTGCTCCGCCTTATCGCGACGCTCCGCCTTACCGCGGCGCTCCGCCATACCGCCGTGCTCTGCTGCTATAGCGCCGTGCTCCGCCTTACCTCCTTGCTCCGCCTTCTGACCCGGCTCCGTCTCCCCAGCCTCGCACTTCAACCCGCGCTTGCGCAGCACAGCGGCATAATGCCCCTCGCCCTCGGTCAAATGCGGCCATAATCTGACCGTCCCAGCAACGCTTTCTACTCTCTCTGTGTCGCCGCCAAATTCTCTTGCCCAATCGCTTCGCCCACCGGCCCATCCATACGCAAGCGGAATTGGCACGACTTCAAGCTCTGGGCAAGCCCCGAGCAGTCCGGCAATTTGCACTTCATTCTCCTCCGGCGAGAATGTGCAGGTCGAATACACAAGCGTGCCGCCAGGTGCCAGCATATGCGCCGCATGCTTCAGAATATCCCGCTGCATAAGAGAGCAGCGTTCCACGGAATGCTTCTCCCACTCGCCGATCATGGACTCATCCTTCCGGAACATACCCTCACCGGAACAGGGGGCATCCACCAGAATACGGTCGAACCATCCCGCGAAGACCGGTGCAAGCACCGCAGGTTCCTCATTCAAGACAACAGCGTTGCGGATACCGGCAAGCTCGATATTTTTGGCCAAAACCTTTGTGCGTTCCCGGGCATTATCATTCGTTACGAGCACTCCCCGCCCCTGCAGCTTAGCAGCAAGCTGAGTTGATTTGCCCCCAGGTGCGGCGCATAGATCAAGCACCCGGTCACCAGGTCTGACATCCAACAATTCAGCTGGTACCATCGCGCTTGGCTCTTGAATGTAATACAGGCCTGCATGATAATACGGATGCTTGCCGGGGCGCTCCCCCTCCGCATAATAAAATGCGTTCTCCGCCCAGGGCACCGGGACAAGCCCTCCCTCGAATGCAGCAAGCTTCTCAAAAGCCTCTGCGCTCAGCTTCAAGCCATTTACTCGCAAACCGTATTTACGCGGGCGCTCATACGAATCTATAAAAGCATCGAATTCCTCAAGCAGCAGATCCTTCATTTTATCCTTAAACGATTCCGGCAGCGTGATGCTCACTATCGAAACTCCTTCCGCCGATCTATCGTTCATCATAGAATCGTCATTAATATCACTTTATGTCTCTTATTGTATAATAAAATCGCCAAGGTTGACCAACCCAACATTAACCTGACAAAGCGGCAGTCTAACCATCACTGGTTCATGACTGCCGCTAGATTTCGTTCTTCGCAGTAATCCTATTCACCCCTCATGGTCCTCGCCATGAAGCCGAATTTCCAGCGGAACCTCAGCAAGCGCCAAGGCAAGCTCACGCAAACTTCTATCAGCTACCACTATATCAAATGAACAGAACAAAGGCGGCTTGGTTTCACCAAGCACAGCTTCAATGGCGTGTCCCGCACTGCTGGTGTTATTTGGCTCCATCACGTGGCTCGGCCCAT
Organism: Paenibacillus solisilvae; assembly: GCF_042656405.1. Classification (NCBI taxonomy): domain Bacteria; kingdom Bacillati; phylum Bacillota; class Bacilli; order Caryophanales; family Paenibacillaceae; genus Paenibacillus; species Paenibacillus solisilvae. The sequence goes on from NZ_JBHSOW010000125.1 coordinate 29,773, forward strand.
TTGTTTGCTCTTCCACATCCAAATCTGCTTCCCGCTCCTGCCTATCAATCGCTTTGCAGTGCTCTACCCACCGCCGAAGCGGCTCCACAGAACGTTTAATGTCGGCGCGCAGCTGGGCGAGATCAAGCCCCATCATATTATCAGGATACTGGACAAGCTTGTTCTCCGCTTGATCGAACAGCTTCACCGCCCCGGAATAATTATCATTGCGCCAATGGTGCAGACCCACTGCTGCCTGCAGCAGGCCTTGGTAGAGTGGATTGCGGCCTTCCTCAAGCCACAATTCCTCCATCACCTCATGACATTCAAAATAATCCCGGTCGACGTTAAACAGGACGACAAAATGAACGAATCTCTCATCATAAGCCGATTTGGCCGCCATGTTATGAACTTCCGCTTTTCTTCGCCCGATGAAGGGCTGCGCGAATATCGTCAGCTAGAGCCCGGATGCCCCATGCATCCTCCTGCTCCCACAGCTCGTTGAATTTCAGCTGGAACTGAACCGCTTCACGAACGCGATGGAAGAAATACAGCTCCTGGATATCGCTCAGCACACTTGATACCATATTCGACTTCTCCTCGAAGTCGCGCTGCGCATCGAGAATCTCTTTTCGAATACTCGACATCTCAGTATCCAGCACAGCTGCTGCTTCGGCTGCTGTTTTCAGCCTTGCGCGGACTTCATCCGGAAGGCTTTCTTTAAATTTATAATTAAGCGAATGTTCGATCGTAGCCCAGAAGTTCATCGCGAGCGTCCGAATTTGGACCTCCGCCAGTACATTCTTCAAACCGATCGCCGTTTGTACCGGATATTCCACAATCATATGAAAGCTCCGGTACCCGCTGTCCTTAAAATTCGTAATATAATCCTTCTCATATACAAGACTGAGATCCTTACGAGAGCGGATTATGGCCGCTACCCGGTGAATATCATCCACAAACTGACACATAATGCGGATTCCCGCAATATCCTCAATCCCTGTTTCGATATTCTCCATCGGAACATTTAATCTTTTCGACTTTTCAAGAATACTTGAAATCCGCTTCACTCGTCCTGTAACGAATTCAATCGGCGTATAAGCTTCTCTTGACTTCAGCTCGCTTCGCAATGTTTTGAATTTAACCTTGAGTTCTTCTACAGCCTGCTCGTAAGGCTGTAGAAACAGGTTCCAATCTCTACCGTCCATCCAGCCGCCTCCTGTCTATGACCGATGATCTGCTCCAATTGCTTCTTTTATGGTTTGGAATCCGTCTCTGCGCAGCCTCTCTTTAAGCCCGCTGGCTAATTCTCTCAGCAGCTCGGGGCCTTTATAGATAAGCGCCGTATAGACTTCAACCAAGCTTGCGCCTGCGCGAATTTTATCGTATGCATCATCAGCCGTAAAGATGCCGCCAGAACCAATAATGGGCAGCTTACCGCCGGTTAAGCGGTAAACCTCGCGGACAACCTCAGTTGTCCGATCCTTAAGCGGTTTGCCGCTAAGCCCCCCCATCTCACCAGCATGGGAATGCGTCAGCCCTTCCCGGCTTATCGTTGTATTCGTTGCGATAATTCCACTTACGCCGCTGGCTACAATCGTCTCAACCGTATACGCCAATTGCTCGTTGGTCATATCCGGGGCAATTTTCACTAATACCGGTTTACGGCGCTTCCCAGCTGCATTAGCCTGCGTATTCATCTCTTCCATTACCGTTGACAGCAGGAGCTGGAGCTCATCCCCATGCTGCAGTGCACGTAAGTCCGGCGTATTCGGTGAACTAATATTAACAACGAAGAATTCGCCGTATGGATATAAAGCTTGAATGCAGGCCCGGTAATCCTCGTGAGCCCGCTCATTAGGCGTTACCTTGTTCTTGCCGATATTGACGGCAATCGGAATTGGACGCTGCTTGATCTTCGCCAATCTTCCGGCCATCGCATCAGCGCCTTCATTATTGAACCCCATTCGGTTAATCAGCGCTTCATCAGGCGGAAGACGGAACAGCCTAGGCAGCTCATTGCCGGCTTGTCCCTTAGGGGTTACGGTTCCAACCTCTGCGAATCCAAACCCGATATTAGCGAACATCTCAACCGCTTTGGCATTCTTGTCAAGACCTGCAGCCAGACCGATCGGATGCGGAAAATGGACACCGAATACATCCACCGCCAGCTCCTTGGATTCAGATACACCGTACATCGCGCGCATCGCCGCTGGTATACCTGGAACCCTCCCTGCTGAATGGAGCCCGTCAATGACGAGATGATGGGCTTTCTCCGGATCCATTTTGAATAAAAATGGCTTGGCCAATTTCGAATACAACAACTTCACTCACTCCGTTCTTCATGTTAGCTCTATCGAACAGTTTAACTTGTTCGACTGGAAAAAGAAAGAGCTAAGGCGGCGGGACAACCAGCGCAAACAGCCGATTTTCCAGCATCGGCACTGTTGCGGCTTATGGAGGAAACGGTTACAATAAGGGAACAAACCCATTCACAGTGAGAGAAAGGTTGATCCGCATGAGCAAAGCTAAGAAGAAGCCGCCAATGATGAAGACCAAGCCCAAAGAAGAAGTCAACAAGAAAGCATTATTGTGGATCGGATCCATCTTTGTCGCGATTGTCATTGTGATGACCGTACTGCTCATCTTGAACTAATTCTATAGTCATTAGGAAAGCCATCGATAAACAACAGCGGGGTTCGTCTCGTCCTGCACCGGTCTCAGGTGAAATTGATCCTCGGGCGGTGAGAGTGGAGCCGGGATGATTCCGCTTTTTATTTCGACCTTTGTACCTATTGGCACCAAATCGTACAGCTCCTCAACATCTGCCTTATTCATACGAATGCAGCCATGGGATTCATCCTTTCCGATACAGCTCGGCTCGTCAGTCCCATGTATCGCATATCTCGTGCCTGACAAAGACATCCCCCTGCTGCCAAATTCTCCGTCATCACGTCCGTTAGGATTTTTCACTTTCTCACTAATATAGAAGCTGCCGCCAGGTGTCCGCTCTGCACCTAAGCCAGCAGCGTAGCTTCGCACGATAACATCTCCGCTTATGACAGCAAGTCTATGCGTTTCCTTATCAACTACAATTGATAGCGGCGCTTCAGGCAGCGACATTCCTTCGCTCTGCGTTTCTTGTCCGGGTACGGCAGTACGAGGCGTCACGCCGGATTGACTGCTTCCCTCTTGCGAGTCCTGATCTGAACCGGCTGCCGCATGTGCAGCATGTGTCTTCAGCCTCATCAGCAGCTCCGGGAACATTACCCTCATGTTCGCCGTCTCCACGGAGAGCACGTTATTCGGATAAGGCCTTATCATATCCTCAAGCTTCCCCGGCCACTTGCGGAAAAGATCCTCGTACTGCGTAATCGCGCTTGTTAATGTCCACCGTTCTTCTTGAAGCTTGCTCCAATCCTTATAGATGCGGAAGGTTTCAGTTGCGTCATCAGGCTGGCAAGTGCAAGTCCTGGCATCAAGCATCCGGATGTCATAACCTTCACCGCTTCCCTTCTTCTTCGCCGACAGCAAAATACGTGTGCCGCCCGTCCATTTACGCCATTTGCCGTCCTGCTCCAGCATCACTGCAAGGCCTTCTCCTGCACTTGAGCTGTTTCCTACCGTTAAGGCTCCTAAGGAAGAACCGATCGGCTGCTGCATATTCGGCTTTGTAAAAACAACTTGCAGACGTTGCTGCTTCTCCTGTGCGTCGGATATCGTACCCGTCTTTGCGTCTTCATCAGACTCATCCCTGTCTTCATTCATGAAGCCGGCAAAAGGATTAGCCAATAAAACAATCCACAGCAAAGCAGCAGCACCTGCTGACCTTGCAGCAAGCACCTTGAATTTCCGTTTGCGGTTCCAGGCTTTGATGATCTCCTTAGGTTCACTTGCCAGCGGGTGTTTCTTCCTTTCATAAGCTTCATAAATGCTTCCCGCTTGCAAGAAGCAATAATTCGCTTTGCCTTCTTTATCTTCAAGCACATATTGTTTACCCAGCAAATACCAAGCCATTCGGTTATCGGGATGGCTCTGCACATAACGCTTTAAATAGGACATATCATCTCTTTGATCCATACGAACCCTCCAAAAGAATATCCAGATAGGCTCTATATCGGCTGAAAAGCCGGTTTTGATTATTGGAGGGTTGAGAAGCAAGTTTCAAGATCTAACAGATTGCTCAGTCTGATCTATCTTCTATTGAAGCTAAGTTTGCAGCTGATAGTAATCAATAGTTCGATGAACAAACAAAAACCCATCCCTTGTCGAACAAGGAATAGGTTTAATTACCATCGTATTAATGAAGTAAGTATTAGTTATTAAAAGCAGCATCCGCAATTTTGATTGAATCTGTAGGACAGCCATCAGCTGCATCCTGCAGATCATCATAAAGATCTTCCGGAATTTCGGTATTGCCTTTGTTGCCATCGCTGAGGTAAATAACTTCAGCAAGACCTTCGTCGTCATAGTCATAAATATCAGGTGCCGTTGCTCCGCATGCTCCGCAAGCTATGCACGTATCTTTTTCAACCCAAGTAAATTTCGCCATAGTTTTAGCCTCCTAAAGTATCATTATTTTACTCTACGATTAAATAACACACTTACGTTTTGAAAAGCGTGTTAATATAACGTTTCTATGCATCATAAAAACGTACAACCCTCATTCATCACTATATAACATATGCTCATCGGTTTGCAAGGATGTACCGCGAATTCGTTTATTCCTAATTAGCGCAGACGGATCATCGCCCAGCATTCCGGCTGTCAGAACCGCATCCTCGCCGAACTTATCACGAAGCATATCCATCGTTTTCGTCAGTGCGGCTTTTTTAGGCTCCTCTTCATAATTGAACATGTCCAGCTGCACGGCAGTTTCTGCCTGCAAGGAGAGGTTCTGCAGCGTTACTCCAAGCAGCCTCACCGGCTCTCCCTCACGCCAGTGCTTATCGAATAATTTACAAGCTTCGCGGTGAATCTCACTCGCGGAATCCGTTGGTCTGCCCAGCGTGCTTGATCGGTTAATCGTTGTCATATCCGGCTTTCTAATTACAATTTGAATTGTTGAAGCGACCATCTTCTGTCGGCGCATCCTTCTGCCAGTCTGATCAGCCAAATTCAGCAAAACCCGATGCACCTCTTCACGGTCTGTTACGTTCTTAGGCAGAGTAGTCGTATGGCCGATAGACTTGTTCCTCTCTCGATCGGCATGGACAGGCGAATGATCAATACCGTGAGCTGCCGCTTTCATCCAACTTCCGATAACCCCGAACTGCTTTACAAGCATGGCCTCATCTGTCCCCGCGAGCTGGCCGATTGTGCGAATGTTAAGCTTGAGCAGCTTCTCAGCCGTCTTGCGCCCGATCCCAAACAGGGAGTCGCATGGTTTATTCCATAATAGATGAGGGACATCGCGAATCCGAAGAACGGTGAATCCATTCGGCTTCTTAAGATCGGATGCCATCTTTGCAAGAAGCTTATTAGGCGCTATACCAATCGAACAAGGCAGTCCCCACTCGCTCTGAACGCGGTCTTGTATGGCATGAGCGATTTCCAGCGGTTCTCCAAATATTGAGGAGCCTGTTATATCCAGATAACATTCATCAATCGATGTTGCTTCTATTAATGGGCTGTACTGCTTGGCCACTGACATGAAGCCTTTTGAGTATTTACGGTACAGTTCAAAATCAGGCTGAATAAGAATAAGGTCCGGACATAACTGCAGCCCTTGCCTAACCGTCATTCCGGTCTTAACACCTCTCTGACGCGCAGCATAGGAGGAAGTAACGATGATCCCTTTTCGCAGCTCTACACTGCCAGCTACTGCTGTCGGCTTTCCTTTATATAGATGAGGCTCCTCCGCTTCATGCACGGAACAGTAAAAAGCATTCATATCCAAATGGATAATAACCCGCCCTTTGCCGGACCCGCTGTGCTCGTCAGCCTTTTTTAATGGCATTCCGATCGCCTCTCTTACTTTGGTTATCATTAGTGTAAAAATAGCATACAATTGCTACTAGAGACCGTCAACCTTGTATGAATTAGTGTCATATCCATTAACCGGATACAATCGACACTCCACATTTACGCCATTTGTAACACATGTTATAATAAGAAATTATGACTTTGCAAAGGTTCACTAGAGGAGGCGGCCAGTATATGGAAAACACAATCTCGATCTTCGATACAACGCTGCGCGATGGTACGCAAGGCGAAGGAATTAGTCTTTCAGCAGATGATAAATTGAAAATCGCCCAGAAGCTCGATGCTCTTGGCGTTCATTATATTGAAGGCGGCAATCCGGGCAGCAACAGTAAGGATATCGAATTTTTTCAACGTGTTAAAGGTTTGAAGCTGAATGCGAAAGTAACAGCCTTTGGAAGCACAAGAAGAAAGAACAGCAGCGCCGAGCAAGACAGCAGCTTAATCCGTATCGTGGAGTCAGGCGTACCTGCGGCTACACTTGTCGGCAAGTCTTGGGATTTTCACGTGCATACCGCTCTCCAAACGACACTGGAAGAGAACCTTGCGATGATCTACGATTCCTTTGCCTACCTCAAAAGAAACAGCGTGGAAGCGATATTCGATGCTGAGCATTTCTTCGATGGGTACAAGCATAACCCGGAATACGCACTAATGGCGCTCCGCAAAGCGCAGGATGCGGGTGCAAATTGGGTGGTGTTATGCGATACCAACGGCGGGACTCTTCCCTCGGAAATTCATGAGATCGTATCCCGCGTTCGTGCTGAGCTTACCGCACCGCTTGGCATTCATACTCACAACGACTGCGAGCTTGCTGTTGCGAATTCATTAGCAGCTATCCAAGCGGGCGCACGTCAGGTTCAGGGAACCATTAACGGATACGGCGAGCGCTGCGGCAATGCCAATCTATGTTCCATTATACCGAATCTCCAAGTCAAAATGGACTATCGCTGCATCAGTGACGAGCAGCTTCAGACACTGACTTCGACAGCCAGATATATTAGCGAAATCGCTAATGCGCATATGCCTGTCGGACAACCCTTCGTTGGTAATGCTGCATTCGCCCATAAAGGCGGCATTCACGTTTCAGCCATCATGAAGGATTCCAAGACCTATGAGCATATCCGCCCGGAGCTGGTTGGTAACAAGCAGCGGATTCTGGTCTCCGAGCTTGCCGGACAGAGCAACATTATCTCCAAGGCGCAGGAGCTTGGGCTTGACGTGAATGCGAATAACGACAAGACCAAACAGATCATGGAGCGCATCAAAGAACTCGAGCATCAAGGTTATCAATTCGAAGGTGCGGACGCTTCTCTTGAGCTGCTTCTCCGGGATGCCTTTGGAGAGATGAAGGAAATCTTCAAGCTTGAATCGTTAAAACTGATTGTTGAGAAAAATAACGGACATATGAACGCAGAAGCCATCGTCAAAGTGAATGTTGAAGGACAAACCGTCTATACGGCCGCAGAGGGCAACGGACCTGTCAACGCGCTTGATAATGCTCTTCGCAAGGCGCTTGAACAATTCTATCCGAGCATTAACAATATTCATTTGGCCGACTACAAAGTTCGCGTTATCGATGAGAAGGATGCAACAGCAGGTAAAGTACGCGTATTGATTGAATCGACCGATTTCAATAACACCTGGAGTACAGTCGGGGTTTCCAGCAACGTCATTGAAGCAAGCTGGGAGGCGCTGGTCGACAGTATCCGGTACGCCCTGCTGAATATGGCCAGAATAACAAATGTGCATGACGAACCTCGCGAGCAGCTAGGCTTGGTGAACCATTAATCCATAATAAAAACGCCAAGATCGGCATGACGCTGATCTTGGCGTTTTTATTATGCGTTTTTCTGCTTCTGGCGTTCATCCAGGTCGATCCATTTCTCGATAAGGGTCTCCCACTTATCCGCTGTGATGACTCCCGTGATTCGTTCCCTCACGATCCCCTCACTGTCGACAAGCAAGCTGGTCGGAAATGAAGAGATTTTGTACAAATCCGTCGCTTTGCTTTTACGATCCATCAAGATAGGAAACGTAAGCTTTTGTTGGTCGACAAATTCTCTGGCCTGTCTTTCTTTGTCATAGCTTGTCGCGTTCACACCGTATATCTCAAGCAGTCCGCTGTATTTCTTTGACAAGGTCTGCAAATCAGGCGCTTCCAACTCACACGGCCCGCACCAGGAGGCCCAGAAATTAATGAGAAGCAGCTTGTCCCGTTTCCCACCGATAGCAACGGTTTTATCGTTCAGATCAGGCAGCTCGAGTGTAGGAGCCGTGTAACCGGGCTTTGGCTTCATATCAGCGGATGCTGCAAGCGCTACATCCTGCTTTCCTTTATTTTGATATACCGCTGCACCCGCCAGAACAAGAACAACTACAATCAGCACAATCGTACGTTTCATGTTTAAGCCTTCTTTCCATCATGTAAGTCGCAATCCATGAACTCTCTATATGTTACCATGCCGGAGAATGGATGCTCAAGCCAAGGGGCACATTACCACTATATCGCCACAATTTACCCTTGGGAGAATCGAATACGATGGCTAAAACAAAATCAAAATCAAAATGGACCGCCGGCAAGCCGGCCAAAATGCGTCTAGCTTCTGTTAACGAAGCCAGCAGCCAGCAATATAAACCGAATGCCTCAAGCGGCGGCAAATGGAAGGAATATATGGCGCTCGCGACTGTCCCTCTTGTGATGGTTCTAGGAAACTCTATGCTGGTCCCCATTCTTCCCGATATGGAGCACAAGATGCATATCTCCAACTTCCAGGCCAGCTTAGTCATTACATTATTCTCACTCTCAGCAGCAATCGTTATCCCTTTTGCAGGTTACTTGTCGGATCGATTTTCCCGAAAAGCGATCATTCTTCCCGGGTTGGCCATTTATGGAATCGCAGGCATCGGCGCTGGAATAGCTGCGGTCATGCACGCTTACGGTTTCTTGATCGCCGCGCGTGCCCTTCAGGGTATCGGCGCTGCCGGAACAGCTCCGATAGCGATGGCCTTGGTCGGAGATATGTATAAAGACGGAAACGAGAGCGAAGCCTTGGGCCTAATAGAGGCCTCGAACGGAACCGGCAAGGTCATCAGTCCGATTCTCGGTTCATTGCTCGCCTTAATGGCGTGGTATGCGCCTCTCTTCGCTTTTCCGTTATTCTGTGCAGCAGCATTCGCAGCCATGCTGTTCATGATTAAAGAACCTCCGAGTGACAAAGAACCGCCTTCTGTCAAAACGTATCTGGCTGACATCGTAAAGCTGTTTCGGGAACAAGGCGTCTGGCTCCTATCTGCCTTCGTATCCGGTTCGCTTGGATTATTTATTTTATTTGGCGTATTATTTCGGCTCTCCGATTTGCTTGAGAATAAACCTTACCATATTGATGGTGTAGCTAAAGGGGGCGTCCTCGCCATTCCTCTTCTTGGGCTAGTCGCAACCGCCTATTTAACGGGCAGGAAGATTAAAACGAAAGGAACCCTTATGCACAAGCTGATGTTAATTGGTTTAGGGGTTATGAGCGTTTCTTTGACAGCAGCCGCGTTTCTGCATACGAATATTTATGCCCTAATCGGCTTTGCCTTGCTGAGCAGTATTGGAACCGGGCTGCTTCTGCCCTGCCTGAACACCCTTATTACCGGTTCTGTTGACCGTTCGCATCGGGGGATGATTACCTCCTTATACAGCAGTCTGCGTTTCTTCGGGGTTGCGATTGGCCCCCCTCTATTCGGATTGATCGCCAAACGATCGGATGCTCTCCTGTTCGGGATTGTAGCAGGCCTTGCAGCAGGCGCTTTCTTCCTTGTCCTGGGCTGCGTTCATCCGCCTGAGAAAACCGGTCAATAACCCTTCCTTCCTTTCTCAATGAGCAAGTTGGCGATATAATGGATCTACTTCAACCTATGCTGCTTGTTAAGGGACTGAATAACAATGATCAGACAACCACATCCAGCTTCACTTGGGCAAGTTCAAAGCCCTTCCATGGAGATCGCTTCGAATGGACAATCCCCCTCGAAGGCCGAAATCACCACTGAAGCCTGGTTAGCCCTGATTGAATCCTGCACTTCTGAACTTCCCAATGAAGCTTGCGGAATATTGGCGTGCTCTCAGCAGCCGATTGCTCCAGATGGGCTGCTTCGAATTGATCGTATCTTTCCGATACGCAATGCCTCCTCAAGCTCGAAACAAACTTTTACCTTTGATCCAAAAGAATGGGTACAGGCCTTGTTATCCATACAAAAAAACCGACAATCGCTTGTCGGTTTCTACCATTCCCACCCCACAACAGCTCCCGTGCCCAGCCTAGCTGATCTAGAGGGCATGAAGTACGCACCTGCTGCTTCCTACTGGATCGTGTCGCTTGCCGACAGCCAGCATCCAGTCGTTCAGCCTTATTGGTTCAATGGGACTGCATTCATTCCTTTAATGTTTGCTCAAATAAGCGTATAAGTCCTCTAGTGTAACGATATTACGGCTGAAGATCCGCTTTAAATAGCTCAGCCAAAGTTTGGCTGTCATCTTGGAATCCTCCAACGCGTGATGGCGCTGAGTGACTTCAATTCCGCTATTTTCCAAGAGATCATCTAAACTATAACTTTCAAGCTTCGGCTCAAGCCACTTCGCAACCATCATCGTGTCTAAGACACGATGATTCATGTTGACCTTCGAGGTTCGCCATAAAGCAGCATTTAGAAACTGCTTATCATGTCCGCTGGCATGAGCGATAAGCATTCTTTTACCGATAAACTCCATAAAATCATGCAGTACCTGCATGAGGTCGGGAGCATTCTCAGCCATCTCATTTGAAATGCCAGTCAGCTCCACGATATGCTTAGGAACTCTACGCTTCGGATTAACCAGGCTGTAAAAAGAACGGTCTGCAAGCAGTTCTTCGCCCTTTAGCATAACCGCGCCGATCGATAAGATCTCATCCCCGTTATTCGGGTAGAAGCCCGTTGTTTCCAAGTCAAAAACAACCACCTCCATATCCCGCAAAGGCTGATCCATAATCGATTCTTTACGCTGATCCTTCGACATTGATCGAATAAATGCCATTTGTTGGGCATTTTGCGCACCAAGCATGGACGCAATTGCCGGAGTAATACCGCCCATTTTATAAAGATGCCACATCCGGCCGACGCCTTTTTGTTCTTTCATCGTTCTCCCCTCCGCATTACCTAGAGCCTGCCCATAGTTTGCTTAAAGACGCGCTTCTGAAGCTTTTTACCGAGTCTCAGACCGATTTTTAGTTCTTCAACCAGTTCTTTCGACAAATTACGGCTGGAGAGCTTGCCGCTATTCGAATAATAGCCATCATCTTTGCGCTCTGTTGTCATGAGTCTAAGCTTCAAAAATAATCGGAATGCTTGATCATACGTATTTGCATCCTCTTGTGACAGCTTGCCATGTTCCAGCAAACCTTTAATTCGCCCTAACGTTGACGTTTCGCGCAAACCACACTCAATACTTAGCATCCGGATGGCATTCACCATCGGAATATAAGCTCCGTACTTCACATCCAGACTTCCAGCATCTTCTCCATACTGTTCTTTGAGCAATTGCCCAAAAACACCAAGAAGCACTTTGTGACGCATGGTATTGTTCAGCATGTGTTTCACAATAATCGGATTACGCAGCATATCGGAGTAGAAATGATCCTTCAGCTCCCGCAGGAGTGCTTCTTCTCCATAGATCATCCTGCAGTCGGCGACAATGAGCAAATATCTCACACGTTCCCAATTCGGATCCTCAAACCATTCGTTCAGTTTCTTTTTCCATTCAGACAACGATTGATTCCAAAGCGGATTCGTACTGATGACATTACCCTCACATGGCGGATATCCGATTTGTTTGAGCAGATCAACAATTGTCTTGGAGAATAGAATAAAGTACTGGGTAACCTCTTCTTGCTTGGCTGAATCTTCCGGATCCTCATAGATTAATCCGCTGTCCTGATCGCTAGATAATGTCTGCTCTTCTCTGCCGCCGCTGCCGAACAATAAATATGCATAAGGCACGGGAGGGAAGCTATACCCCATCCGTGCCATTTCCGCTTCCGAAAGGGCAATCGTTCGCTGGATTAGAGCGTCATGCACCTCATTCAGATCTGTATAAAATTGTTCGACCGGTTGTTCAGAGAGGAGAGCTTCCATTTGCTTGTGGATTTGATCCCGCAAGCCACGAAGTGTCTTCACATCATCAGCCGTACTGATGAGAGCGCGCAGCTTCGCACAAACCGGATCGCTCATGCAATCCTCACCCCTGAAGTCAGTATGAAATTTCTGTTATTGAATTACAGGCCTTGTTGTGCTTTTTTCATTTGTTCAGGATAACCATAAGTGCCATGCTCGGAGAGGTCAAGACCGATAATTTCTTGCTCTTCCGTAACACGCAAGCCCATAACCAACTTCATGATTCCGAGCAACAGGAAGGATACTGCAATCGTATAAGCTCCGCACACAACAACGGATTCGATTTGAACCCACAATTGGTGCCAGTTTCCGGTATCAATAAGACCGCCTTCACCCACGTTGAGTTTCTTAGCAAGTTCGTCTGTAGCGAAGATACCGTTAGCAAGCGTACCCCACACACCAGCAGCACCGTGAACGGAAAGTGCATAAATTGGATCGTCAACTTTGATTTTCTCAAAGAATTTAGTGCTGAAGAATACAAGAACACCAGCTACAAGTCCGATAACTACAGCAGCCCAAGGATCTACGAATGCACAAGTTGCGGTGATTGCAACCAGACCAGCAAGTGCTCCATTCAAAGTTGTTGTAATATCCGCTTTACCATTAACTAACCATGATATCAGCATTGCTGCTACTGCACCGCCTGCCGCACCAAGCTGTGTGTTGAATGCAACGTAACCGAAGAAACCATCGCCTACACCTAGTGCGCTACCAGCGTTGAATCCGAACCAGCCCACCCATAGGAGCAGAACCGATAATGCACCGAATACTTGGTTATGGCCAAGAATTTCATTTGCAGAACCGTCTTTATTGAAGCGGCCGATACGAGGCTTAAGCAGAACGGTTGCCGCAAATGCTGCAAGAGCGCCTGTTAAGTGAACGACTGTCGAACCTGCATAGTCCTGTGCGCCTTTAGTGAACAACCAACCGGAAGAGCTCCAGATCCAGTGAGAAATAACCGGGTAAATAACGGCCGTAAACAATACCGTGAATACGAGGTAAGCAGATAATTTAGCACGTTCAGCGAAACCGCCCCATGCGATGGATAGCGATACCGCAGCAAAAGCAAGCTGGAAAACGAAGAAAATTGTAGTTGGCAGTGACTCGCCATCACCCGCTGCAACCGAAGGTGCGAAGAAGTAGCTGCCTGAACCAATTAATGAACTAATGGAATTCTCAGCATTATCTGAACCGAATGCGAATGCGTATCCAACCGCCCAATATACTAATGTACAAAGACCTACGGTAAAAATAGTTTTACCTGCGATGTGACCAGCATTCTTCATACGAGTCGAACCGGCTTCAAGCAAGATAAAGCCACCTTGCATGAGAAGAACTAAAATTGCTGAAACCAAAACCCAAATCGAGTTCAAGCCCATGTTAAGCGTTGCTGCAGACGGGTCATCTGCAAAAACCATTGCTGGAAATAATAATGCCAATGCACCTAAAGAGATTACTAATTTTTTGACCACAACGACCACTCCCTAATGTAATGTTTCTTGACATGTGAGGAAAGACTTAATGTCATTATAGTCAGAAGTGGCTAGTTTGACAATATGATTTTTTCATTCTCTATAAAAAAATCTAACGTTCGGGTCTTCAAATGGAGATAATGTTAAGTTTTTTCACAAAAATGGAGCGAAAATATGGTAAATGGACTCCTATCTTTCGCGTTTCACCTTAATTCTAGTATTTTCCTTCTAAGATAAAACCTCGTTCAAAAGTAGCAGGCCCGCCTAAATAATATGTCAGGTTTGTTACATTTCCCTTTTTGCAAAGCATTACGTTTGACTGTATGGTTATTGTTTCGGTATCATAGAATATAGAAGAAGTAAGAACAACTGAGCCATAAGAAAGAAGGTGAGAACGTGCAAGATCATCCTCTATACCGTATTGGAGAATTATCCAAGTTGGCCGGCGTTAGTCCTCGCACGATTGATTTCTATACTTCCATGGGCCTCATCGAACCAGAGACACGTTCTGCAAAGAACTATCGTCTATACAGCGATGAAACCTTACTCCGACTCAAACGTATAGTACAAATGAAGAAAGACAAATATTCACTTGATGAAATCAAGTCCAGTATTCATAATTGGCGCAAGGTTTCATCAGAGGAGCAAGTGTCGAGCAAGCTTACAGACCTCCAGCTTCATCTAGAGCAGCTGCAGAGAGAAGTTAAGGAGCTGGAACCCGTTCTAAGCTCTTTGAAGCCGCAGCAGGCCAAACAGCTGTTCAAACGGCTTGTGCCGCAAACTGCGGCCTGTGTAGAAGCGCTGATGCTGCTTCTTAACAAAGGCGGGCTCATGTAAGATTGCTTCCGAAGTGAGTTTTTGCTTTTGATTGCGATTAATCAGCAATCTTAGGTAAAACCCCGCAAAATCTCTTAGTTTTTGCTTCCGAAGTGAGTTTTTGCTTTTGATTGCGATTAATCAGCAATCTTAGGTAAAACCCCGCAAAATCTCTTAGGAGGGAACATCATGTTTTTTCACCCTATGGATTGGTTAATTATTGTCGCGTTTCTTTTGTCCTTGTGGGCACAGTTCCGGGTAAAGGGTACTTTTAACCGGTGGTCGGAGGTTCCAGCAAGCAGCGGGCTCACCGGGTATAAAGCAGCCAGAATCATGCTCGATCGCAACGGATTGCATGATATACAGATTGAGCCGGTACCGGGCAGACTGACTGACCATTACGATCCCATTCATCGCGTCGTGCGGTTATCGGAACCGGTATACTACGAATCCACCATCTCAGCTGTATCAGTTGCCTGTCATGAGATTGGCCATGCCATTCAGCACAAGCAGCATTATCCGATGCTTGCCTTACGTCACCGTATCTTCCCGGTCGTAAACATTGCTTCCGGAATTGCTCCATTCTTATTGTTAGCCGGCTTTCTGTTTCAAGCAACTGGATTGATTGGTCTTGGCATCCTTTTCTTCTCATGTGCCGTAGCCTTTCAATTAATCACATTACCGGTTGAATTTAATGCCAGCAGCAGAGCACGAGACATCATGGTCTCTGAAGGCTTTATTACGAACGAGGAAGAACGAGGGGTAGCTAAGGTGCTTAACGCCGCAGCGCTTACTTATGTCGCAGCAGCGCTCATCTCCCTCCTCGAGCTAATTAAATACATCATGATCTTCACCCAGAGCCGTGACTAAACGGCATTGAAGAGACGGGAACCGATCCCGTCTCTTTTTTATTTTCCTCATCACAAAAACAGCCGCCACGATTGTGACGGCTGTTTTCTATCCTTTAAGTGCTGCAGCGCTGGCTTTTTTAGATGTAACAAACAGCCGGCACCTAGGTGCGAGGCCACTGAAGAACTTAAGCTTTTCCAGTGACCCAAGTTATATTTAAAGAAAAGCGACACTTACC
>NZ_JBHSOW010000126.1:0-28085 GCF_042656405.1 Paenibacillus solisilvae
TCGTGCTTCTTTACAGAAACAAGCTATCTGCCAAGTGATTAAAACTTACTTTTGGGACAGCCCCTTTTGCTTCATTATCGTTTGCTCCGCAGAGTCAAATTGAGTTAATGGAATTACTTCTTGAACATACTTCGAAACATTGCAAAGAATAGACCAATACAGACCACCAAGATAGCGATAATCCAACCTGTACTTAAATTTTGTCCGGAATTGGTTTCAATTGGTGCGGCAAGTTCTACGTTATTCGCTTTTGTATTTTCTACCGTTTCTTGTTCTCCGGTCTTGGTGATCCCTTCCGTTTGTTCAGGTTTCGTGTAGACGCTGTTTGAATCTTGTGCAGGTTCATTCGAATTGGAATTTGGTTCTGCGACAGGAGGGTTCATCACTTCCTCTGGAATTGCAACTGTAAATGAATAGTCCCCTTTAATGTTATGTCCGTCTTCACCAATAATCCGCCAGTTTACAGTATAACTACCGTTCATCAGGGGAGCATCGAAGGTACCTTTGATCTCTTGTTTACCGGTTTCAATCTTTACAGGTATTTCTTCTCCTTTAGCATTGGAGACCTTCAATACAACAAGCGGCTCGATGACCGTCTCAAACTGCAGTTGAACTTGCTTCAACTCAGATATAACCGTTTCCCCATCTGCAGGAGTTGCACCTTTTAAATCAGTATGTGCCCATACTCCCTGCGGGAATATGAGAATAATAAACATGATAATGCCTAATGAAGTCAACTTTTTCAAGATTGATATTCTCCTTCTAACAAAAACAATTTGTTAAAAGTTTAGCATAGAATCTGCCTAGAGGTATGACTCTTTCGAGCTATTAGATGCGACTTTTCTGTGAAACCCTCATATCCCGAGATAGGGTGTTCCTGCAATTACTAAAATCAAAGTGGAGAATAATCGCGGTTTCTAACGCGCTGCCCACACCATGCCTCGACGAATCATCGTTATGACCTGAGGAAGTGTCACAATCTCCGGACTATGTCCGAGCGACGTGTAATAGACGCTTCCTTCTCCATATTTTTTTATCCAAGCGATGGGCATCACTACAGGTCTCCAGACTAAAGGAGGAATGACCCGGTCGAAATACGTGGTAGCCATGGATGGATGGATCCACCATCATATAAAATTGTTCGGTCTTTACAAAAAAATCGCCTATTCCTGCAACAAGCGGATAGTGAGGATATGGAAAATGAACCCGATAGGGTTCCTGGTCATTGCCGGGGTGTGCTAGATACTGACCTCCGACCATGCCTTGATATTCAAATTCGCAACGGAAAGCATCACCCGTCCCATGCAGCCCGGCGAGACCGGTCCCGGAGGCAACCGCATTCAGTAAATTGTGTGCAGTTGCTCCTTGGTAATGACACCTGCTGTCCATAGGGGAACGATTAAGTCGGTTTGCTTCAGCTTGTTGGTATCCAAAAAAACATCAAGGCTATCTGAAATCTCGACGTCAAAATGTTCTTCCCGCAAAACCTTGGCCACGATCTCGGAAATCTCCCGTGGCTTATGCCCCTCATATCCTCCCTGCACGATTAAAGCCTGTTTTCGGTTCATTCTTCCTCCCCCCTAACCCAATATATGCGTTCTGCCCGAAACCCAATGCATCGATCAATAGAATTGGCCATCAGCGTAACCTTTGACTGCAAAATGCAGTGCAAGTAATCCACCGAGTGACCAACCCCCAATCAACAACGGGCTGCTTTGGGTACTCCTGCAATCAACTAACTCAAAACCATTTAACACAAGATAATGGCACTTTTTTGTCCCGACAAGTGCCTAGTTGAAACGTGAACTAGATTATTTTTTTCTGATGAATGATTTTCTCTTTCTTGCGTTCCGATTGCATATATCGTTTAAATCGGAAAAGTAAAAAAACAGCACGGATGAAAAGATCAATGGCAATAGAGAGCCAAACACCTGCAATTCCCATCCCTAAATAAATACACAGCACATACACCCCGAGAACTCGAATTAGCCACATTCCTATTGCTGTGCTATACATCGGGCTTTTGGTATCGCCCGCCCCCTGCAGAGCACCTGCGACGACTAGACCGATCGCCAAGAACGGTTGGGCAAACGCATCTATTCGAAGCGCTGTTGTCACCATCCCGATTACTTCCTTATCATTTGTAAACCAGCCGGCTGCTATCGGTGAAAAAAAGAACATGAGCACTCCGACAAACGCCATGAATATGACCGCGATCCAGGTGGTTAGCATGCCGTAATCGTAAGCATCATTCTTGCGATTAGCCCCTAAATGCTGGCCGACGAGTGTCGTAGCTGCAATAGCTAACCCGTAACCCGGCATATAGGAGAAAATTTCAATATTACCTGCTAGAACGTGAGCTGCATAAACGTCAGTGCCGATTCGTACAATCAGGCCGAAATACAACACTTGCCCAAATCGCATAATTAAACGTTCTGCAGCCGCTGGACCAGAAAGCTTTAACAGCGGCAAGGTGAACTCGTTGGAGGCGCCTCTGCGAAGGGAAAAAGACAGCTTTGATTTTCGGATATAGATGAACAGAGCAGCTGCTCCAATGACTCGGACAATCGCCGTCGCCCATGCCGCCCCCGCTATTCCCCATCCGCCCCATTCTCCTAGTCCAAAGATCAATACATAATCCAAACCAATGTGTATCAGGTTTACCCAAACGCCAATTTTCATTGGCGTCTTGGTATCGCCCGCGGCGCGCAGAATGCTGCCGAAAACCGTCATAAGCGATAAAAAAATGGACGGGACCGCCACAATACGGAAATAAATGACCCCATCTGCCAATACACTCGGTTCGGCCCCCATAAGTCGTAACAATGGTTCTGCAAAAAAAAGGGTGATGACGCCGAACACCAGTCCTAGTAGTGCGGAAATCCACGTCGATTGCCGCGCTATCGCTTTGGCTTTGTCGATTTCCCCGGCCCCCACACTACGGGCAATTAATGAGGATGTGCCTACACCCATTGCCATGAACACCGCTATGTACACTGCTACAATGGCATTCGTCACACCTACAGCAGCGACTTCATTAAGGCCAATCTTGGAAACAAATAGCGTATCAACAAATCCCACTACCGTTTGCAAGAAGTTTTCAATCATAGCTGGTATGGCAAGTGCTAATATGACTTTGATCTTTTGATTTCGGCTGGTATCTCCGATGGGAACTGCTGCTGACATGAAACGAACCTCCGCTATCTAAAATAATTTTCTAATTTGTTCAATAAGTTGTTCGTGTGTACTCATCTCACTTATGGGAGTGTACTTTTCTTTCATGATGTGGATGTCCTTCATGGCTATGCTGATCTGCATGTGTATGTGCATGTGCGTGCGCAGATGGAAAGGCTTGCTGATTAGATACACGAATGATCGGTCCGTTGCGAAACAGTGCGGCGGCAAACTCGTTAGGATGATGCTCAGTGAACAGTGCGTAAGAACCTGGCTTGGTGATTCTCACAATGAAATCCACATCACCATCCAAAAGCAACTGTGTCAGATCATGACTGGGTTGGAGTACTCCGCCGCTGGACAAGACTTGCACATTACCTTTAAAAACCTCGATAGCATCAAGTTTTGCCATCTCGAGAGCGTCATGGGTGGAATCGGATAAAGGTAATAAGGCTATGAGCATTGCTGGGTCCGGACCTTCATCCAGTGTAAATTCATAGTCGCCATCGGAAAGCTTATACACACCTACCCACTCGAAAGGGTAGTTCAGTGCATGTTCCCCACTGCGGCCATGAGCATGTCCGTGGTGTTCATGGAAATTTTCATGGGAGTGAAAAACTTCTCCAGCCTCTTCTTCCGGATCGATGTGAATATGAACGCTTCCCAAATGCTCAATATCATGCTGCAAGCGGTGAATAACGTTTTTCACAATGTCATGCCCTTCTTTAATCGACAAATCTGATTCCACCGCTATACTGATATCGGCTTTGACCTCATGCCCGAACCAACGTGCCTTTACCTCAGTAACGCCCACTACCCCTCGAACATCCTCAACAGAAGCAGTAATTAAATCAATGGTCTTGGGTTCAATCCCATCGAGCAATCGGGAGAAGATGGTTTTCACAGAATCTTTAACGATAAAAATAATGGTGATCGTAATGACTAAACCAACAATAGGGTCAATAATCGGATATCCCAACCATGTTCCGATCACACCAATTAATACAGCTAGAGAAGTTATGCCATCTACGCGGGCATGATGCCCGTCTGCGACAAGAGCCGCGCTTCCCATCTTTTTCCCCATCCTGATTCTATAGATGGCAACCAACTCATTACCTAAGAAACCAACAATAGATGCAATCGCAACTGCCCACAGATTGGTTAAAGATGAACCGTTAATCAAACGCTGTACGGATTCATAACCAGCCACAACTGCACTAATGGCAATAACGATGATAATAATAAGTCCCGCTAAATCCTCACTTCGATTTAGCCCGTACGTAAAGCGCTTAGTAGGCAGCCTCCGGCTTAGTGCAAAAGCGATCCATAACGGGATCGATGTTAATGCATCACCAAAATTATGAATCGTATCTGCAAAAAGAGCGACACTTCCAGAAATAGCTACTATGATGGCTTGAAAAATGGCTGTAATCAGCATAGCGACTAGTGAAATCATGAGAACCCTTGTTGCTTCTTTGTTCTTTACAATGCTTGAGTCCACGCCAACATGCGAATGCCCATGTTCCCCGTGAGAATGTCCGACGCCCATTCGTAAAACCTCCTTTGAGTTAACAACTCTATTAAAACATGAACTATAAAGAGTATATCCCCCTAGGGGGGATATTGTAAACGACGAATCTAGCCCCTCAAAGGACTTCGTTCGCCTTATACGAATGGTTTCGTGGATTCTTGGATTCAATAAAATAGGCTAGAAAGTAAAAAAGTGAGGAGAATGTTAATCCCCTCACTTTTCACTCATTTACCGGATATAATTGTCTAGCGCTTTTTGTAGATCAGATAACACTTGATTTCGTTGCTCATCCTGAACAGATGAAACCACGCAATGTTCCAAATGATCTTTTAATACAACTTTGGCAACTGCGTCCAGCGCCTTTTTCACAGCTGCAATTTGAAGAAGGATATCTGGGCAATCTCTACCATTATCAGACATTTCTTTTATAGAACGAACATGGCCTTCTATTCGAGCCAGTCGATTGGTCACTTGTTTTCTTTGCTTATGAGGGTGGGTGTGTCCGTGACTATGTTCGTGTTTCTCTACTTGATTATGTTCATGATCATTCATAAACGCCCTCCGTCCTATAAAACTTATTTTATCCCCCCAGTATGAGGGTGTCAAAGCCAAGATAGAAGATTATTGTTAAAGGAAGGTTTAGCAAAAGCAAATGAGCCTGGGGTACGATAAAGCCATCATCGTCATACCATCGTAAAAGGTTTCGGCTCAAAGATCCTGTCCTATACCATATCGCTTGAATTACTGACGAGGGAGAGGTGATTGCGTTGGAAGCGATAGGAGGATTAGTGGCTTAATATAAATTATTTACTCTGGTGAAGCCATCCGTTTTGAATACATTTAATACTCGGAGTCAATACTTTCAGTATGTATGCCATAATAACGGAGGCAGTAGACGATTGTGGAATTGATTTATTTGGCTTGCATCGCTGGTTGGATCTTGTGTTCATTGAAATGGACGGATTGGAGTAGATTCGAGGAATTTCGGGCGAGTATGTACGTGTTGATCATAGGTAACTTCCTGTATAGTCTCCTAACGGAAGACAAGCATACATGGAAGTTTAAATCGCCAACATTTCATTTTTCGCATGATTTTGTTCAAATCCTTATTACCTTAGCCATAGCGTTCGCTATTCTGATTTTCTTGTCGCACTACCCTGAGAAATCGATACTCAAGCAAGTCCTATATCTATCACTCTGGGTTGGGATTTTTAGCTTTCAAGAGCTG
The DNA here is from genome assembly GCF_042656405.1 of Paenibacillus solisilvae. Taxonomy (NCBI): domain Bacteria; kingdom Bacillati; phylum Bacillota; class Bacilli; order Caryophanales; family Paenibacillaceae; genus Paenibacillus; species Paenibacillus solisilvae. Next base: position 5,934 of record NZ_JBHSOW010000126.1, read on the forward strand.
TCATTTTCTTTTTCTTTTTTACCTTGGTATTCAGTCTAATATTCCAAGTTGACGTTATATTCAACAAGGAATCGTAGCTATTATATTTAGAAATCGTAAGCGATCATGTATGTATGTTTGTATGAATTGCTAGTTTTGGAGCTAGAACCGTTAAGTGTAAATAGATAATTACGTTAACGAGGAGAGGTGTCCTGTATGGAAAAACAGCTACGTAATCAGTACACGGAAGAGTTCAAAAAGAGAACTGTAAAGTAGAACAATCAAAGTCGATGCCGGAGATCGCTGGAGAACTGGGTATCTCGGCTGGTGTGTTGCACTCATGGAAGCAAAAGTACCGTAGCGAGATTCGGGCAGAAATGCTCACGTTCTTGTTTTTGCTTCTCGGTCTCCATGTTACGCAACTGTTGTTCCAATTGACGAACTTTATCTGGTGAAGCTTGGACTTCTGCTTGCATTCATGTTACACCTGGCTCTTTGATATCAGAGTATCTGCTAACATACAGGTAATACTATACATTACCTGACATTGAGAACTTGATATAACTTTGCTTTAGACACTCCGGTCTGCTCAGTTATTTCTTTTATGGTATATTTCCGACTATCATACAGAAGCAGTGCCATTTCAACTTTACTCTTATCCAATGGCGGTCTTCCCCCTTTTCTACCTCGAGCCCGAGCGGCTTGTAAGCCGGCCTGGGTTCTCTCTCGAATTGTCTCTGCCTCCATTTCAGCTAAACCAGCCATAATAGCGAAAAAAAGCTTGCCCGCTGGTGTGCTAGTATCTACTCCCAGAGTGATGATCTGCAGACTGATTCCTCTTTCTTTAAGATCATGCGAAAGCTCGATTAACTGCTTTGTCGTCCGGCCAAGTCGATCCAATTTCCAGATGACTAATGTATCCCCGAAACGCAAGTACTCCAAGCAGCGAGCTAACTCTGGTCGATCACTTTTCTTTCCGGAGACCTTTTCCTCGAAAATACGCTCACATCCGGAAGCCTTCAAAGAATCGATTTGTAAATCCATGGACTGATCGGCAGTCGAAACACGAGCATAGCCAATTTTAGTCATTCCAATCCCCTCTTGTCCATTAAACCTTCGATTAGTCTATTTAATATACCTTGAATAATAGACGATTTAATAGACAAAAACAATGATCAGTTTGGGGTATTTTAAGCTGATGTTTATAAAGTCTAAAAAACGATCGTTATTTAGACACAGTAGGTAGCCATCTTATCCTTAAGAAATAACTAATATGGGTACCGCTAACAAAACGCGAAAAACGTACGCTAATGAAAAAGAATACATTTTCATCGAGCGCCGTAAGCAACTTCAAATCAATTCCGCCAAACTCTTCACTTTCACCCTGAATGATTATTTTTAAATCCTTGCTGCTGCCCTCTGGAAAGCGAGATCCGTAAATAGGGTAGTACCAGTGAAGCTGACGTCACCCGCAAAGTAGATCTAATTAATTGAGTTAACTCACTCATCACGGTTTTTGCTGTCAGTTCGGCATCAAACATGTAAGGAGTTACCACATCGGCCATTGAACCGGGGATAGCAATATAACCGGTTACCCGTTAACGTGGTGAAAGCCGGATTATTTCAATGTTCATTGCTCCTTATTGTTAAGTCAACTGGGCAGAGTAATACCTATCAGTCCAAGAGATGACGAAAAGGATGCATCCAATTACTTGAATAATTGGAATCTCCCTTCTGAGAGCCTTAGCTAATCAAAAGAGCAACCCTTTTGGGTTGCTCTTTGCTTGGTGAATATCAAATTCTTATAACTATCGATTTTTATAGTCTCGATGAAGTCATCGATGTAAACCAAATCAACAAGAATGCTTTCAGACACAAACGACATTTAAACAGAAGAGGTTGGTACTTGGTAATTTTCATTCCGCTCAAGGTAAAACTTCTCCAACAGCTGTTGTTCAGATAAAACGATTTATTAATCCATAGAACAAAGAGAATTTCGCAAAAAACAAAATTGAAACACAGTCTTTGCGCTCATGCAGCAGCTGTTTATCACGCCTGGATTTCTATCGATTGCCTTGTCTATATCGATTGCCGCTCAACTCGATGCCGGTACAGGAGGTCAGGCGAATTGTGTTTTCTTCGGTAGGCGCCTTCTGCGTGCAGGCGATCGAATTGTCGATAAAAACGAGTTCATCCGTATGCCGGGCGTCTAGGGCGGCCGCTTCATTGAGCATGAATTCATTACGCTCGATCCGGATATGGCGATGAATCTGTACTTGATCGCCCAGCTCCGGCGCTTCGGGCTTGATCAGGATGACCGCAAGCTCCGTGCTTCCGCAGGCGATGAAGCGATTGCCGCGGATCGACAAATCCGCCACTCTGCCAGATTCGTACCATTCCCACGCTTCGTCTGCCACCAGAATCGCGCTCATCGCCATTCGATCGAATTCGTTATCCTCGATCAGTACACGGCGGCAGGTCGACACCAAGATCCCCCGCGTCGGGATGCCGGTGAAACGGTTGCGTACGATTTCGACTTCAGGGGTCCATGTTACGTTTTCCACCGCATCGCCTTGCCTTATGTCGGATGGAACTGCTTGCTGAAGTGACAATTCGATTTCTCGCTGGGAAATGATTCGCACGGACTTGACGACATTATCCGCATAATGCTCAAGAGTTGCACCCCTCACAAAATCGACAGCATCGCCGGGATGGAATGCTTTGATGCCGTATGTTTGTGGATGCATGAAACGAACGCGTATCCGATTGTCTTCAGGCTGCCCGACAATGCGTAAATACGTGCCATGCACGTTGATCGCATCGTCATGCGCACCCGCAAAACGGCAGTCCGCCACTCGGATCGTTCCCCGGCAGCCGGACAAATGAACGAAATCGGCAAATGCCGCGACCGTTCGTCCTGTTTCAAGACGGGGCGCCAGTTCAACGTTTTCCAAAGTCAGATTTTCACTGAACTGGCCGACCATGCCGAGTCCATGCATAAAATGCATGCCTACATGATGCCATCTCACATCCCGGCTCTCGACCATGAGGACACCGACCTGATCGCGGATGCCGTCTCGCGCCTGAAGCACCGCGCCTACCGGTAATACCGGAGCCTTCACGAAGTTCAAACGCAGCAAACCCGGTTCTTTTTCCTCAGCAAACGTTGCCTGCTCGATCAGATTATCGATGCGCCAGGTCGTACCGCTTTCGCGTTCAAACTGCTGCATCGGTCCTTCGTGAAAGCGCCAACCGTCCCCGATCCAAAAAAGCCGCCCATTTTCTATTTCGTAATGTGAATCGGGATGTACGCGAACGTCCAGATGGTGACTGCCTGATTCCACGACCGTCATCTCAACTACAGTCGGACAGTGATAATCCACATGCAGATTGCGAATTTCGATCTGCTCGCAAGCGTCGATAACGAACATCGTTTGTTTGCCGTGAAAGACGAACAAGGCTCCTTTACCATCCAGCGTGACGTTGCACAAGCCGCGAAACAGCAGCCCGATCGTTCTCGTAATATCCGGATTTTCCGTTTCGCTCGCAGTATTCGTAATATAATAGGGTGCGCGGACCGCTTCGTCGGTATAAAAATCGTAGCGTCCTGCGGCGCATTCGATTAAAGCCGGCCGCGCAAGTGCAGCAGCCGCTTCAATGGCACGCCGCATAGCCAGCTGGGTATCTTCCCCTGTATCCGGAACAGCTCCATAATCCGCAAGACGAATAACAGTTTGAACTGGAAACGAACCTTTGTTTTCTTGCATAAACAACACCTTTCTTGTTCGTTATGAAAGGCAATAAGAAGTGTATTTGCCATTGTAAACAATGGTCATATCCCACTCAATATACATCCCGTCTGTTAAAGAAAACAAAAGAGACCGTCAGCGCCGTAACACCCCAGACAAGGAGCACAAGAAGCGAGAAACCCAGTGACATGCCTTCAATCGGGGGAGCGGCATCCTCCAGATAGTTGATCAACTCAAGATTCACCATAAACATATACTTGGCTGATTCCCATGAGGCAACCATCGTACTTAGGATGGTTCCGGCAATCAGGCAGGCCAGCATAATACCCATTACAGCCGCTGTGCTTCTTAAGAGTACGGAGAGCATGAACGTAATGGTCGCTACAACGAGGGAAACGAACCATGCCAATCCGAGCTCCATCATAATATATTGCCATTGCGGAAGCATATGAACGCCGGACGCATCCAGCTCGCCTCCACTAACGGAAAACCCTGTTAGCACAGGTGCCTTCCAGCCCTGAAAGCCGAACACTGTTCCTGAAATCAAGGTGGATAATAGACCGAACATAGTGATGATAATCGATACGCAGAGCAGCAGAGCCAAATATTTGCTGAGCAAAACGCGCCATCTTTTCACCCTGCGGGTCAATAGAAGTTTGATGGTTCCAGAGCTATGTTCGGACGAAACGAGATCGGACGCGACGATCATCATCATTAAGGGAAGCAGAAGACTGATTCCATTCTCTACAAATCCCCGCACGAATGTCGGCGCACCCGGTTCGGACGGATTGATGTTGTGATCTAAATAATATTGCTGCAAACTGATTCGGATCTGAAGCTCGGCCGCATCCTCATCCAGCGCGCGTCCGCTCGACATGCGATTTTCCCATGATGCAATTCTCTGTTCAAGTACCAGCCGCCAATCGACGTCTCCGAACCTCTTGAGGTTTTCTTCTGCCTGACGAAGCTGTGCATAGGTAAACAGAGTGATCAATATGGCGATGATCAGCATCACAACGAGCAGGCGCCGCTTCCCTGCGATTTTAACCATTTCGTTATACACTAAGTTAGTCAATGCCCGTCCCTCCCGTCAGCTCCAGGAACAGATCCTCCAGTAAGGGGAGTTTCCTGCTCATTTCCATTACCGTGACTCCAGCCTCCACAAGCGCTTGATTCCATCTCCCGACTTCATACTCGACATAAGGTGTTTTCACGAGATCTCCCGTCGTTTCAACCGAATCCGTGAAACCTCTTAATACTTCTATTCCTTGAGAGCGGGGAGACAGCCGCCAATGCACCTGTTCCCTCTGAGCAAGAAGATTGTTCACCGTATCTACTTGGACAACCTTGCCTCGTGATATAATGGCCACCCTGTCACACATCAGCTGAATCTCGCTTAATAAGTGGCTGGAAACGAGCACAGTCAAATCTTCTGTTTCTGCTAAGTAGCGGATGAATTCTCTCATCTCCCTGATGCCCGAAGGATCCAGGCCATTCGTCGGTTCATCCAGAATAAGCACTTTAGGCCGCCCCAGCAAAGCCTGAGCGATGCCGAGCCGCTGGCGCATGCCCAGCGAATAGGTTTTTACTTTGTCATTAATTCTCGCACTCAGCCCGACCAGACGAACGACTTCATCCAAGCGCTCCTTATCGATTCCGCCCATCATCCGGGCAAAATATTGCAAGTTCCCCCATCCGCTCAGGTAGGTGTAGAGCTCAGGATTTTCCACAATGCAGCCTAAGTTGTCCATAGCTTCGGAAAAGTGGGTGCGGAGATCGTAGCCGCATATGCGAATGCTGCCGGCCGTTGGCTTGATAAGTCCGACCAGCATGCGGATGGTCGTTGTTTTACCCGCACCGTTCGGTCCCAGAAAGCCGAATACCTCCCCTCGTTTTAACTCGAAATTGAGATCGCGGATAATCTCCTTCTTCCCGATCACCTTTCTCAAACCTCGAACCGACAGAGTGATTTCACTCATTTGCCCACCCCCTCCCAGCTCATTAGAGATGCAATCCGCTCTCCAATCAAGCGATATCCTGCTGCATTCGGATGAAACAGGTCTTTCGCCAAGTAATCTTGTATATGCAGTTGAAACAAATCGAACGTTGGAACGAGAACGGTCTGAGGGTATTTGGCTGTGACCTCCCCGGTTTGATAGTTCCAATCCCTTACGATTTTTGTTGTCGTTTCGGTGTTCCCAAGCTCAATAAACGGATTATACAAGCCGATCAGATAAATATTTGCAGCTTGATTCTGCTCGCGAAGCTGATGCAGAATGCCATCTAGACGGCGCAAATATTCTTCCTCGATTTGACCGATGTTCGCCGGATCCAGCTTGCCAAGCGTTTCTCCATCCTGGAACAGATCATTTCCACCGATGCTCATCACAATGGCGTCGGCCGACTTTATTTCATTCAGATGGCTTTGTAATTGTTCGGCCAGTCCGACAGACGTCAGCCCGTTCACACCAAAATTATGAAGCACAATTTCCTGCTGCGATTGTTCCTTGAGGTTCTCCAGCAAGTAACCGACATAACCCTTGCCGCCTGGATCTCCGGTACCTCTCGTCAGGGAGTCACCCAGAGCGAGCAGCCTGAATTTGCCGTCACTCTTCACAGGCTCAGGTGTATCCGTCGCCATCGGAAGCGGAGTCGCTGCTGCCGGCGCCGAGCCGCCCCAATAATCCTGGAGTGTCCAGGCAAGAGACAAGACCCAAACCACACACGATAATGCCGCGATTCCCATGAAAAGCTTGATCCATCGTTCTTTTGCCACTTCGAACCTTCCTTTCTGAGTCATGCTAGTCCGAACATACCACACAAAGATGAGAGTAAGCTTAAAAATAATGGAAATTGGACATCATTCTATCAATCGCCGGGAAAGTGACCTTCCGGAAGCCTTTCTTATAGCTCGCCCCTTCCACCAAAACGACGGAGGGGGACCTTTGCTTCTACAAGCAAAAGTACCCCTCCAAGTACATCATCATCATTTGGCCTATATTTCCTTATCCCCGGTTTTTCCTCCTTGCAGAGGACTTCAAGTTCAATTGCTCTCTATATTTGGTCACCGTTCTGCGTGAGATCAGCAGCCCTTCGCTTGTCAGAAGCGCTGCGATTTGTTGATCGGATAACGGCGTGGCCGGCTGTTCTGCAGAGATGTATTCACGAATTCGCTCCTTCATGTAGATAGCCGAAACCGTTGTTCCGTCAGCATGTTTAATCGAGGACGAGAAGAAATGCTTAAGCTCAAACAGTCCCCATGGGGTTCGAATATACTTTTGGCTTACAGCGCGGCTTACGGTTGATTCATGTACGTGCAGCGCTTCGGCGATTTGCTTCATGGTCATCGGCCGAATATGGGAGGAGCCGTTCCTGCAAAACTCCGCCTGCACTTCGAAAATAACAGTGGCTACCTTAAGCAGTGTCGCCTTTCTTCGCTCGATACTATCGGATAGATCTTGAGCCGCCTGCCAGTTGTTCTTCAAATAGCGGTGGATATCCTTCGAAGCATGCTGCTCCATTAAGCTCAAATAAGAACGATTCAAGGAGATGGCTGGAAGAAAACGATTATCAAGGCTCACTTCATATTCCCCTGCTGCCTGCTTAAGTTGAAGATCAGGCAGGATATACTGCGGCTTCTCCCAGCTGTACAACGCCCCAGGCCTCGGATTCAGGGAGCTGATTTTCTCGATGGCTGTTTTAATTTCCGACAGCTCTGTTTCGTATTTCTCCGCCAGCTGCCGGTGCTTTCCTTCTGCGATGCTGAGCAAATCATGCTGAACGAGGTTAAAGATTAAGGAGTTTACCTCCTGCCGCTGGCGCAATTGAAGGAGGAGGCACTCCGCTAATGTTGAAGCCCCGACACCATGCGGCTCTAATCCTTGTATGACGTCGACAGCCTCACTTACCTGCTTTAAAGAAGCGCCGTTTAACGAAGAAATTTCTTCTTTGGAATAGAAGAGATACCCCTTCTCGTCCAGATTGCCAATGATCCATTTGCATAGAACCAGGACAGCCGGATCGAGCTTCATATAGGTGATCTGCTCCAGCAATACCGATTCTAAGGTTGCCTCTCCGGGAAGGCTGACATTCAGCCACCAATCTTGTTTGGAGCTGCTCGCAAAGCGGATAGCGGGGATCTCCTTAACGGGCTGAAGCTCGATAAAAGGATTTTCCATCGCTTGCTGTTTCATATACTCATTCAAATCCAAGGCGGACATATGCAGAATTTCCATGGACTGCCGCATCTGAGGAGTAAGCTGCAGTTTTGATTCTTGTAGGGCGGCCAATGCGATTTCCATGTGCATTCCCCCTGATTATATTTTCGGGTCCCTTACTAGATATTATATTCGCTTCATTCTTGCAAACGCTATACTAAAATAAACCCTGTTCTCTTCGTCAAGGAAGAAAAACAGGGCCTTTATTTTGTTCCTGGTAAATGAAAAGCTTAAAGACCCAGCATGCGCCGCTCCTCATCCGTGAACATCCTTGAGCGAGTCAGAAAACGCCGTCCTTCCGGGCCCTCAAGCGAGAACATCCCGCCTCTGCCGGGCACCACGTCGATGATAAGCTGCGTATTCTTCCAATAATCGTATTGGGCTTTGCTCATATAAAAGGGTGCACCGCCTATGTCTCCCAGCCATACGTCGCTGTCGCCGATCAGAAATTCCCCTTGCGCGTAGCACATTGGAGAGCTGCCGTCGCAGCAGCCGCCAGACTGATGGAACATGACGGGACCATACCTCGCCTTTACAGTTTCGATTAGCTCCAGAGCGACATCGGTAGCGACAACCTTGCTCACTTCTGCCGTCATACTAAGCCTCTCTTAGAAGAAGCCCAATGCATCGGGGCTGTAGCTGACGAGCAGATTTTTCGTTTGCTGGTAATGCGAGAGCATCATTTTGTGATTTTCGCGGCCAATACCCGAGGTCTTATATCCGCCAAAGGCCGCATGGGCAGGATAAGCATGGTAGCAGTTTGTCCATACGCGGCCGGCTTGAATGCTGCGCCCCATCCGGTAGGCCGTGTTCATATCGCGCGTCCAAACGCCGGATCCAAGTCCATACAGCGTATCATTGGCGATCGCAAGCGCCTCCTCCTGATCCTTAAACGTCGTGACGGAGAGAACCGGTCCGAAAATTTCCTCCTGAAAGATTCTCATTTTGTTATGCCCCTTCAGAACGGTCGGTTGAATATAGTAGCCATCGGAAATATCTCCTTCCACCGCTGCCCGATTTCCGCCGATCAGGCATTCGGCACCTTCCTGCGCGCCGATATTAATGTAGCTCATAATCTTCTCAACCTGCTCGGTGGAGGCCTGGGCCCCAATCATCGTTTCCGTATCAAGAGGGTTGCCCTGCTTGATTGCGGCGACCCGCTTCAAGGCTCTTTCCATGAATCGATCATAAATGGATTCCTGAATTAACGCGCGTGACGGGCTGGTACAGACTTCTCCTTGATTCAGAGCGAACATCGCAAAGCCCTCAATCGCTTTATTGAAGAAGGCGTCATCTTGCGCGAGCACATCCTCAAAGAAAATATTCGGCGACTTGCCGCCCAGCTCCAAGGTGACCGGTATCAGGTTCTGCGATGCATACTGCATAATCAGGCGGCCCGTCGTCGTTTCGCCGGTAAAGGCGATTTTCGCAATCCTGCTGCTCGAGGCAAGCGGCTTGCCCGCTTCAAGGCCGAAGCCGTTAACAATATTGAGCACGCCAGGCGGCAGCAAATCTTCAATGAGCTCCAGCAGCACCAATATGGATGACGGGGTTTGCTCGGCAGGTTTGAGGACAACCGCATTTCCAGCCGCAAGAGCCGGAGCAAGCTTCCATGTCGCCATGAGCAGCGGAAAGTTCCACGGTATAATCTGACCGACGACGCCGAGCGGCTCATTAAAATGATAAGCTACCATATTGTCATCCAATTGGCTGAGTGAACCCTCCTGGGCACGAATGCTTCCAGCAAAATAGCGGAAATGATCGATCGCCAGCGGCAGGTCGGCTGCAAGCGTTTCCCGAACCGGTTTGCCGTTATCCCAGGTTTCGGCAACGGCCAGCATTTCGAGATTCGCTTCCATGCGATCGGCAATTTTATTTAAAATAACGGCGCGCTCCGCAACAGACGTGCGGCCCCATGCGTCCTTCGCAGCGTGAGCAGCGTCCAAAGCCAACTCAATATCCTCAGAAGTGGAACGCGGAACCTCGCAAAAAACGCGGTTATTTACAGGCGAAGGATTGTCGAAGTATTGGCCTTTAACAGGCGCAATCCACTGTCCTCCGATAAAGTTCTCGTACCGTTTTTTAAATGTAATCTTCGATCCGTTTTGTCCAGGTTGTGCATAAATCATATAAGCTCAGCCTCCTTAAAATGGATTACATAAGGAATAGAAGCAAGAATCATGCCAACTGGAAAATTAGCGTCAAATCAACCTTCCTTGTAAACGCTTTACGATTGTTGTTCGTTTCTGATACACATCAGTGTTCCATTTCGGAACATTCTTTCTTCCGGCTCTCCATTATTGAAAATAACTGTGGTATGATCGGTTTAAGGTACCGATTACGATGGAGGTGTTCGTTTTGCTATCCGTGGGAAACGACTTTTTATCCGAAGCAGCAGCGTTGTCTTGGAAGCGCTGTCACGATTTTGGCTTAAAGCCAACCGATCCTGCCAACGATAACATCTTAACCGAAAGCCGAATTCAAGCTCTATTAAGACAGAATGAGCAAACCATACATTACGCGGAGCAAGTATTCGAACAAATGAACATCAGCATTAAGCAATCCGGCCAGATGGCACTGTTTATCGACTCGGAGGGAACCATCATTCATACGGTCGGCGATGCCGATTTCTCAAGCCGGGCAGTTGCCGTTCAACTGCAGGTGGGAGCCAATTGGGCCGAGAGAAGAAAAGGCACGAATGCAATCGGGGTCGCCCTTGCAGAGAAGAAGCCCGTACGCGTGCATGCCCAGGAGCATTATTTTTACTCTAATCATTTCTTGACCTGCGCCTCAGCCCCTGTCTTCAATTCAATCGGAGAGCTGATCGGCGTCATCAATATTAGCGGAAAGCAAGAGAATTACCACGCCTATACGTTTACACTTGCTTGTATGGCGGCCTATTCCCTGCAGAATAAAATCCTGCTGGAAGAGTCGAAGAAGGAACATCTTATTACCTTGAGAGAGCTCGAGCATACCGCGCACAACCATCCTCAGCCGCTGCTCTCTCTCAGCCGGGATAATCGTATCCTTGGCGCTAATCAAGCGGCTATCCGCATTGTTGGCGCCGACGCGATCGGCAAGGAGTTCACGAAGCTGGAAGGCTTTTCGGTCGAAACCATTCATAATGATCATCAGAAGCTGTGGCAGTCCGTCTCCATTCGGAAGCAGGCGGTAAACGAGCCTCGCTTATATTCATTCAAGGATATTATCGGTACATGCCCGCTTATCATTCAGAAAAAAGAGCTTGCCCAGAAGGCAGCTGCGACTGAATTCCCTATCTTATTGCTGGGTGAAAGCGGAGTGGGAAAGGAATTGTTCGCGCAATCGATTCATACCGCCAGTACCCGGTCGGCGGAGCCTTTCATTGCATTAAACTGCAGCGCCATTCCGGACAGCCTGATCGAGAGTGAATTATTCGGATACGCCCGCGGCGCATTCACGGGAGCGAACAAGGACGGCAATGTCGGGAAATTCGAGGCTGCCCACAAGGGCACTATTTTCCTCGATGAGATTGGAGACATGCCTCTTCGGGCTCAAGCTGCGTTATTAAGAGTGCTCCAGGAAGGCATGATTACCCCGGTAGGAAGCATAAAGAGCAGGATCATTGATGCGAGAGTCATTGCGGCAACGAACAAGGACTTGGCTGCGGAGGTAAAGGCCGGCCGGTTTCGCGCCGATCTGTATTACCGGTTGAAGGGGATACACATTACGCTGCCTGCATTACGTGAAAGAAGCGATATATTGACATTAGCCGTTCATTTGCTCCAAAAGCATACTTTCCCGTGTCCATTCCTAACGGAAACCGCGCAGCACAAGCTGTTAAGCTACAGCTGGCCGGGCAATATAAGAGAGCTTAACGGCATTCTTATGCAAGCGGTCTTCCTGGCCGGAAAGCAGCCAATTGACGCCGGGCATCTGTCATTCGAAGCATCCGATGAGGCTGTGCAAGCAGAATCAGGCGAAGGTCACCTTCAGACCATGAAGGACGCGGAAATTACGGCTATCAAGAAGGCGCTAAAGGCCTCGGAATGGAACCTTAGCAAGGCGGCCGGACAATTGAAGATAGGAAGAACGACTTTATACCGCAAAATCGAGGAATACGGCATAACGTTATTTTAACGAGCTTACGCTTTCCCGTAATGAAAAATGGTTGAGCAGATCGAAATATCTGTTCAACCATTTTGCGTTATTAGGTATTGTATTAGTGGCGGCCGGTCTGAGCTTGAGCGATGACCGCCCCTGTCTTGCTGTAGACGAAGACAACGGCGAGGGAGTTGTACGGATCTCTGTCATACAGCTGGCCTGTGTAGCAGGACGTTTGTCCTTTTTGCACCAGATCGTTACCGCCAGTGCTGTTGCAGAAGGTTCGAGCGTTGGAGGCGCTCCCTGATCCATAAAAACGGTAGGTGCCAACATTGGCATATCCATTATATGGCGCGTTAGAATAGAACTTCACATAGCCCCAAGCAGTGTGGCATGCGGCGCTGCCTCTTAGCTGCACATAACCAATTTTCTTGCTGCCTTGGTAGATGTATTTGGTCTCATATGTGATAGGGCTTTTGTAAGCACATCGCGTAAGGATCCGTATTGTCATAACTCAAGGCGAAGGCATGCGAAGGAATCGTAGCAAACAGTAATCCGAACATCAGCATGGTGGTCATTAGGACACGTAATGAGTTTTTCACAGACCGCACATCATCTTATCTTCACTGAATTCATGACCTTTTTTCATGATGTCAAACAGGATGCGAATCAGTTTGTTACAACGCGCAATGAGCGATTGCGCCTTTTGTTTTACTTCCCCTCTCCGTTTCCATTCCGCATGTAAACCATAAGAAAAACCGTCAGGGAAGTTCACCCTGACGGTCCTTTTGGGTTCGAGCACATCTGAAATCCTATATGGAGCAAATCAGATGACAATAAACTTACGGCTTTTAACAATGAATGCCGAGAGGCTATTTTATTATTTAGGAGGCGCTGTAATCGTTGAAATAGTGCACTCCGTCGTGAGCGGTATCACCCGGTTTTGTTCTTCGATTGGTGTTGAACCAGAGTTTATCCCCTTTGGCGATTCCAACGCCCTCTATCTCAAAAAGGTCAGGATATTCAGCGGACGTAATGCGGAATGACAGATTATTATCTGCATTTATTGTACCCGAGGCAGTTGATATATTACGATAAACAAGTACGATGCTAACGTTTTCATATGTCAGCGGAACATATATTGTATCGTTATAATAACCGAAACCCTGGAATGCATACGAGGTGATATTAGATACGGTACTGCCGTTGACCCGAGCATTTTCAATATTTAGGCTAAAGCCATCGGATACATTAATTGTACCGCTGTTTGCGGTCAGTTTGAGTGAACCCCTGTATAAGGTTCGTCCGGATTTGAAGAGAAAGTATATGTTGTTAGCGTCTTTGCTGGTAATTTTCACACCCGACATTGACTTGTCTAAACCTTTGTATTTGATTGTGTAGTTACCAACTTTGTAATATTTCGTTCCTACATACTTCAGTTTCACGAGACTCATACTGCCGGAGTTCATGGTGATGACAAACATATAATAATTTCCGTCGATTGTGCTAAGCACCAAATCGTTGGCATGGCCGAGGTAAGTAGCATAAGTTGTCCCATTATCACCGTTTGTCATGAGCGTAGTGGTTCCGTCGCTCATTTTGGTACGGTAAATGACTGCCTTAGTATTGTCACTGTTAACTTTAGCGGAATAGACATAGGTAGATCCCACAGCAAATCCCTGTGCGGCGTAAGAATTATTTGCATTGTTGAGCGTTGCGACGGTGGTGTAGGTGTTGTAATATGCCGCACTGGCTGTGGCGGGTATCAACATCGCTGTGCAGAGGAGAAAGACTACAAATAAGGTAAAACGTTTCATCCTTCCCATCCTTCTTGTAAACATGCTCATCATACACTATACCTCCATAAAAATATTTTTATGTTGTGTAAATCAATATATATTAACCTGAATCCGTTCGTGATCAATCAGTAAATTAGGCCTAAAAGTCACAGTTAATTGTTCCAATAATCCCCTTTATGAATAATTCCATAGTGGTCTCCTAATTGAGCAATACCAAGGCCAAGCCGCTGTTTCATCCCTAAGGACCTTCTTTTTCTCAGTATCAAAAAAGGGCTGGGATTTGCTCCCAGCCCCTTTTTGTCAACAGGCCCTCTATGCCAGCGGCCTTGTGGATCAAGAAATCATTGAATGGATTGCAGATGCTCGGAAAGACGATCCCAAGTTTCAGTAATGCCTTGCTCCATCCCCATTTCCAAGACAGTCTTGAGCGCTTCTGCTGAAGCATATTGAGCCCGATTGACAAGCTTCGTCTTGCCTTCGTGCTCGATAAAAGTCATCATAATCTGTGAGGAGGGCATCCCCTCCGCTTCATTGCCTTCGGCATCCGAAAAGTAGTCGACGTAGGCAATCTTCTCCGCTTCTACGATTTCCTGATAGACTGCTTTGCCCCAAGACTCGTATCCGTAGAAATCCCCTTGATTCTCATCGACGCACTTCATGCAGTAATGCCATACGCCTCCCGGACGAAAATCGACGTTGCAAACCGTAAGCGTCCAGCCGCGGGGGCCCCACCAGTGCTTGAGATGCTCTGCCTCTGAAAACGCTTTGAACACAAGCTCGCGAGGCGCATTAAAAACCCGCTCCAGAATAAGTTCATTACCCTCTACCTTGGAAATCATTTTGTTCGACATTGAAAATCCTCCTTCAATTTAGTTTGGTTTGATTTCTTGGTTCTTTCACAGTTTAGCTTGGAGATTCCTTCTGAAAGATGTTCTCAAATCAGGCTGGGATTCCTCCATTCGACCTTAGCCAATATCCATTTTCATTATTGCTCCTGAAATTCTGTTTGGTTTGATTCCTTTAATTGCAGCTTCTGCAGATAAATCTCCAGCGCGTCGAATTGTTTATCCAAGACAACGCGGTAGGTTTCCAGCCAAGTGTCCAGTGTTTGAAACGCCTCCAATCGTAGCTTGTAGTTGCGGCGATTGGCAGCTGGTTCTACCTCGACTAGCCCGGCCTCCAGCAGGACGCGCAGATGCTTCGAGGCCTGAGGCTGGCGGATTTGAAGACGATTGGCGATATCCCCTACGATCAAGGGACCATCGAGCAGGAGCTCCACTATTCGCAAGCGGTTAGATTCGGCCAGTGCGCTGAACGTCGTTATATCCATGATTCGGATGTCCCTTTTTCGGTTCGAGTCATATCAGTCCACCTCACTTCGTTTGAAAGGTGCTTTGCTTATATTCACAATATACCCTAATAGGAATATTCCAGTCAAGGAATATTTAAAACGTGATCTTCCCCAGCTTAAATAGAGAGATGTTCACCCTTCAATTTCCATGCGATTCAATTTGCTGCCATTACTTCTGCGGGTACTTTGTATAGAACATAATTTCTAGTCCACATTGTTCCTGTTATGATAACCCGGTCTTCCTTTTCGAAAAAAATCCCATTGCCATCAAATGAGTCATAGTTCAACCCTTGATCTTCCATTTTCTTATTTATTTTATCTCTTCCTTCTTGTTGATTCCCTTTAAAGCCCAACCAATAATAGCCATTAACCTTCTCTAATTCAACCAACTCATGATTACCGTTTTCTAATTTCCAAACCGCTTCTTTCTTTGTGATTCTTTCAAAGGGAAGCGTTGGGTAATAGAATTTATTAGAGTAAACCCAATAACATATGATAAATGCCAGCAGTATGGCGGCGCCTGAAAATACTAAAATCTTATTTGTTTTCACGCTGCTCTGACTCCTTTCCCGTAGTAACGGTTTACCGATGTCCTATTAGACGGGTTAGACGAACCGCAGCTTCCCCCGTAATATCTTTTGCTGAAATAATAGAGGTTATTGATAGCAACAATGCATGATTTAGACGCAGATTTGGAAGTAGTTGTTGCAATAGCTTGCTGCCCGTAATTTTAAACAAAGAAAAAAGGAACTGCGCTGCGGATGTTATTTACTATCACTTAGCCCCATGATAAAATTCCAATTCAAGCCCTGCCTAATTCAACCAAGTCACCCGTACAAACCGTTCTTACGGAAATCGGACATTACAATACAAGTGCCTCTGTAGTCGCTCCAGGTGGACTTAAAGGAATTAATATGCCCATCGTTAACGCACTCTCAGAGCGATTGTCTGTGGAAATTCGCCGTGAAGGCAAAGTATTCCGTCAGGATTTCAGACACGGAATCCCGCAATCCGAACTGTTCGTAACCGGGATATCAAAGGAGACCGGCACGAGTGTTACCTTCAAACCGGACCCGGACATTTTCGGAGCCAGTTTTGATAAAATTCAATTAATGGATCGCATTGCTGAATTTCAGGAGAATTACCCCAATCTAAGGGTGGGAGAACATTCGAACCCCGATTGGGGAGTACAAACGTTGACATTATCCCAATACCTCAAATTGCCAACCTCCCATCTATGACTGCGTGACTTCCTGCTTTAGCTTCCTTTAATATTATTGTCTGCTTTCTCAAAACAAAGATTTACAGTTCTTCGGTTAGAACGTGTTCTATGCATGACGTTTTGGGGTATGGTGAAAACATCTCCTTGGTTCAAAATAATAGTCTGGTCTTCAAAATCTATATGTAATTCCCCTTCAATTACAATAAAGAGTTCATCGCAGTCATCGTGTTTATGCCAATGGAATTCTCCATCGATTACTGCGGCTCTCAAAACATGATCGTTAACTTCGCTAATCACAAAGTTCGCATAATCGCTTATATAACGGCTGATCGTTTACACATGCTTTTAGCGCCAATGGTTTACCCAACTGCTTATTTGTCTGGCGGCTTCAACATCATTGATGTTTGTATTATCGATCGTTGGCATTGGCGGTTCGTATTCTATGGCAGCGTTATCGAGCAGCCATTGCGCAAACCGTTTATGATCTGCAATGAATTCTTCGGTAACCCCTCTCCACTGCGGACGAGCTCGAAGTCGTGATTCCCGCGCTGCATCGTCGCAATGCAGATTGATGTAGTATACATGACGAAAGAATCGGAAATGATCGCAATCTTCAATATCGTGGCGCATCATGGTACCGCACAACACCGTATGACGACCACTCTGAGCGATCTGAAACGCCACCTTTAACCAATTGGACCGTGCCTGCTGCCAGTCCGCTGCATGCATCTCGTCCGTGTCGAATATCTCACTGTCGGTCAGCACCTCGCGAAGCCGCTTCACAATTGTAGTTTTACCTACACCGCTCGCCCCCGTAATAATAAATAGCGGCAGTAATTTAAACTTCTCCTCATACCCACAATCAGGGCAGATTCGTATTTCCTTTTCTTTCTCTACTTTTGTTTCCACATACTCTCCGCACCCCAAACAAACAATAGCCATCGTCTATCCTCCCGACTTATGATTAAAGTGTTAACTCATGACTTACCACGTAATCCATCCGCTAGTTCGCTGATAGCCGCGTAATAATTCATTTTCACTACGGAGTAATCTTTTCATTTGTGTTCTGTAATGACGGTAATCAGCTTTCCTTGCCGCCTTACTTTCTTTGTTGAAATGAACGCTTTCATTCCCTTGCGAAATTTTTTTCTTCTCTTTTCCAGGGTCTTTGTTCCCGTTGTGCCGGGTTCGATTTTGGCGTCTCAATCTTGCTCTTATCCTACCATAATTGGAAGTATTCTGCCCCGTAAATGAAGGCTTTTCTTGATGAAATTGCAAGCCGTTCCTGTGTTGGCGTTAGGCAGAAGTGATAGAATGCGGCTTTCCGAAAGCCAAATGCTGCCCCCACATATACCTCAAAGGTACTTCGCTTAAGTTTTCTATCTCTTCCTTTATGTCTACCTTGGACGAGTTTGCGTAAATTGTAATGGTCTTGCTCAATTTAAATGGAACTTTCATCGTTTTGACCGAAAATGTCACCGAGACCATTTCAGGCGTATCCGTCACAATGGTGTAGAGGGAAATTGCTGGGATAATGCGCCACAGGAGTCTTTTTTCGGCCATATGAAGGACCATGTTGACCTTCGTAGTTGTCCATCATTAGGAGAACGTAAAATTGACAGCTACATCCGATATTACAACAATAATAGGTATCAATGGGGATAAAAAAAGATGACCCCTGTGCAATACGGTTGCAACGCTTGTGTTACTGCTCGTAAACGTAGCTAATTGGGGTAAAACGCACTTTCAGGGCAGGGTAAGTCATATAGCCTTCGACTTTTACTTGAAGTTTGTTTGACGTTATTTGTTCGCCAGTCACGATCAAATTGGTGAGCTTATATTTCCTAGTCGGGTTATTCGTCACGATTTTCACGATTGTATCGACCGGGTCCCGTACTACGCCGGTTAGGTTAATCGTTACGCTCTGGCCAGTTTGCGTAAAGCTCAGCGTACTGTCGTTGTTGAGCAAAGAGACGCTTGTAACAGTGTCAATCACAGGGCTAATGGTAAGAGAATTTCCACTGAACCCTACCTTGCTGTCTGGCCCTTCAATCAGATGCAAATATATATTGTTGTCTCTGGACATTGCATAGCCCCAATTGGGTCCTTGGCCGCTCTCGAATTTTGCAATATTTCCTAGGCCGTCATCCGTATATCCGGAGCCGCTCAAGAAATAGGGCATCGTTCCAGTGGTCGATTCGTGCCGTTCCGGCCTGCCGTTCGGCGCAAACCACGCTGCGAGCTCGGAAAATTAACAGAGCTGGTTTTCCACGAGGAACTTGCAGTTGCGGTGGCTACTCTTGCCCAGTTTCCGTCTGCCGGTCTTTGCGCTACCGCCGTATCAAAAGGACCAGCTACCAGCCAATTGTTAATAAACGGCGCATTGCCTGACACCTCTTGTGCGTCAACTTGTGGAACGCTGCCAAAGGTAACCAACCCCAATGTAATTGATATTACCAATATAAGTGAGAACATTTTTTGTGCACACTTTTTCAGTACAGCTATAGTGTCTTTGCCGCATTTCAGATAACCAACACAGTAAAAATTTTAGAAACCATGTTTTAACTGACTTGTTTAGTCCTATATAAAAATAAGAAGCTATTGAGAGTGATGGATTGCAATTCCGCCCGAATAGTATCTGTCAAAGCGCATCCTCTTACCCGTTCTCCTTGAACTTGAGCAAAAGCATGGATTTGTTCAACATCTCCACCGGTTACCTCCAGTACTACGATCCACCAGTCCTGAGCCGCATATAAAATAGGGATTGCTCCCGAGCGCATTAATCGCTCTTGGAACAATCCCTATTTTGAATCCCATTGGACAGCCACTGCATCCTCGTTCTCTGTTAGCACAACATCAACTCAAAAAATAATTTCTTACTTCTAACCAGTTATTAACCCGAACATAACCTGATTCGTTGATATTGTGTGGCGACGTAAACAATATACCTTGACCAGCAAATCCTTGAAAATGCCGTGTGTTGTCATCTATCAGATAATCTGCGCGGATAATGCTCTTATCTCCACAAAAAACAAAATTCATTTCATTTATAAATCCAAAATGTTCTTTTAACCATTCATACTTCGCGGTGAAAGAAGCCGGAACCTCCATCGCTGCTGTTGTAATGAAAACTTCGTACTGTTCACTTAATTCTTTAATTACTTGTTGGCTATCTTTCATGACATCTAAATCACGGAAAAATGCAGGGTCATCCAAATAAGCAAAAATCTCATTCTGTAAATGCGGACGTAAAACCCTAAGTCGGGTTCCCATCAAATCATTTAAAGTGAGATTCTCATTATAATCATGATTAAACACCCGTAAATGTTTCGAGTTAAAATCAGCTACAACTTCGTCCATATCAATTGCAATTCTTTGCTTCCTATCCTTCATCAATCACTTCGCACTCCCTCTTTGAACATTTAGCTCTATTATACTATTTTTGTTACTTCACCAAACAGTCCGTTATCTTAATAATGACCTTCGTTTGCTGCCGCAATGAAGTTAAGTCTTTCTCCATAATCCACCGGAACAGGATATAAACCCGGCTTTACTATAAAATTCATTATGATCGGGGGCGAAAGTTACAGTTACGATTTCTAATCCCATACGCTCTGATTCCTCTAAAAGCTTTCTTACTAAGGAAATGCCAATACCTTGATTTTGATAATCCGGATGTACCATTATATCTTCCATATAACCATGCTGCAGTCCGGTCCCGCAAATATACCCAAATGCGATAAGAGTATCATTTACTGCTCGTAGTCCAGCCCAAAAATTACAACGTTCAAATAATGCGGGGTAATCATCATCCCGTCTCTCCCACCCAATTGAATCTCTTAGATCGGGTACCTCATGATTTTTAATCGGAAGGTTGATTACAACTGAATGCAAGGGTCCTCACCTCTCACAGGAATCAAATCGTTCAAGCAGCGATGGTATAGGCTGGGTTGCTGCTTAGACTTCCAATTGCATTACCACCAGCTAGAGTATATGGCTTAAACAAGCTTGCGGCCTTTGACCCGCTATTAATTGCGTGCCGTCTGAATACCCTTCTTCTCTGCCATACAATTCTTGAATGAGTCGACTTCGCCATAACAGCAGCTGTTCTGCATAGGAACGATCTTCAGCTAAGTCGATCCGCTCCTCTGGATCCGCAAGCAAATCGAATAATTGCTCCTTGCCTGACTGCGAGAACCAGACATACTTCATGCAACCGTCTGTCATATAGTGGTTGGATACAGCTCCGCCAGAGTGTTCGCCGTGAATATACTCCCGCCAGTCTGAGGCATCACCCTTGCATAGGGATAACACGCTTAAACCCTCAACCGTCGGCGGAATTGGAATGCCTGCCGCTTCCAGCAGCGTAGGCATAATATCCCGCAGCTCCACCACCTCATTTACCCGCTTGCCTCGTTGCAACGAAAGCACATCACCCGGATCATAAAGCAGGAAAGGAATTTTTGCACTCGCCTCATAAGGCAGCACCTTGCGGTAATAATGATGGTCCCCCAGCATTTCCCCGTGATCCGAAGCGAACAAAATCACGGTATTGCGAAGGACGCCATATTCCCCGAGCGAATTTAGCAGACGGCCGATCTGATCATCCAGATGGGTGATTAAAGCATAGTAGCCCGCTTGCGCCCTGTTGAGCCTGCGCTTATCCAGCTTGCTGAATGAGGTCGTTGGTCCGCTGCTCCCATCTTCTGCTGCAGCTTCATCCACCCACTCACCAACCGGAGGCAGCGGAATATCCAAATCCTTATACATGTCAAAATACACCTGAGGCGGATCGAAAGGCGGGTGCGGCCGCACGAATGACGACCATAAGAAGAACGGCTTTGACGGATCCCGGCGTCTTAAGAAATCAATCGACTCCGAGACAACCCAATTTGTAGGATGAAGCTTCTCCGGTAGATGCCATGGCCTTGTTACTGTAGATGCGTTGCAGTCCAGCCCGTGATCGAGCAGATCCTGATCCGATCCTGCCTGACGCTTCAGCCAGTGCAAATAGTCATCATATTCATTGAAATGCTCGGCGGCTGGCAAACCCGTATAATTTCGGTTGTAATGCAGATATCCATCATGCAGCACAATGTTATGAAAGCCACATAAATTGCGCGTTGGATAGACGTGCATTTTGCCCACGCATTGCGTATGATAGCCAGCTTTGCTAAACGCTGCAGGGAGCATATGCGTATAATTCCAAGGGACTTGTTCCTGGTAGCCTACCCGTCCGTGTGAACGCTGGCTCATGCCTGTCATAATCGCTGCCCGTGCCGGAATGCAGCTTGGCGTTGCTGAGTATGCATTCTGAAAATGCACACCGTTCCTTGCTAGATCGTCCAAATTGGGAGTCTCGACAATGGAATGACCTGCTGCCCTTAAACAGTCGGCACGCATCTGATCGACTGTAATAAGCAGGATATTCGGGCTCATTGTTTTCGCTTCAGATTTCATCATCATTATTCTTCTTCTCTCCTTTTACAACATAACGACACTGTACATATTTCTTTTTAGAACTCTGAATACCTGTTTAGAATCACGTAAGTTGCTGAGCTCTCCTGCCCAATCCGTCACCACGGCACTAGAACTGCCGACAGGTTCAGATAAATCCGCTTCCTTCACTGCCTTACTTAATGCCAAATATGAAATAGAAAATGAAAAAGCTCCTCGGGTTACATCGAGGCCACTGAAGAACTTAAGCTTTTCCAGTGACCCAAGTTATATTTAAAGAAAAGCGACACTTACC
>NZ_JBHSOW010000127.1:0-93501 GCF_042656405.1 Paenibacillus solisilvae
CACCTCTCCTCGTTAACGTAATTATCTATCTACACTTAACAGGTGTCCACTTTTTATTCTAGCTCCATCCATACAGTTATATCGCCCCAAATAAGCTTATGGAGCTCATTTGGGCTTTTTTAACTGGAAATTTCCAGTATAGCGCTATTTTGAACGTCTAAAGCCCGAAATAGATGTAAAAATCCAGTATAGATGCAGCACGCGTCGCTCGGTTGACTGCGAACACGGTTCGCTCCGCCAAGTGTGCGGTTGATTACGAACACGATATCGCCCGGCCAAGTGTGCGGTTGACTGCGAACACGGTATCGCTCCGCCAAGTGTGCGGTTGATTGCGAACACGGTATCGCTCCGCCAAGTGTGCGGTTGATTACGAACACGATATCGCCCGGCCAAGTGTGCGGTTGACTGCGAACACGGTAGCGTTCCGCCAATCGTGCGGTTTGACTGCGAACATAGTATCGCCCGGCCAGTCGTGCGGTTGATTGCGAACACGGTAGCGTTCCGCCAATCGTGCGGTTTGACTGCGAACACAGTATCGCCCGGCCAGTCGTGCGGTTGACTGCGAACACGGCATCGCTCCGCCAAGTGTGCGGTTGATTGCGAACACGGTATCGCTCCGCCAATCGTGCGGTTTGACTGCGAACACAGTATCGCTCCGCCAATCGTGCGGTCGATTGCGAACAAGGTATCGTTCTGCCAATCATGCGGTTGATTAGCTTCTGCCGAGCCCATATCTCGATTCTAATATATTGCGGTGATGCTTCTCATGGCCGGCAATAACATAGGCGGCCGCATTTACGGTCAGCTTCGTGTCATACAATGTACCCTTCCGATACCAGGCTTCTTCCTTCAGGCCCTTTAGCAGCAGGATCGTAGAGCGTCTTACCAAGGTGAATTCCTCTATCAGGCTGCTGATTGGCTGAAGGTTAAATGCAGCTTCGGCGACAAACTGATTCTCATCATAGCTCACACAATTGTATTGGTCCCCGCGCGCGATGCGCAGCATCCGGTAAGACCAGATCCGCTCATTATCCGTAATATGACCCAGAACCTCTTTAATGCTCCATTTGCCCTCCGCATATCGGTAGTCCGCTTGCTCTTCCGTTAATTGCCCGAGCAGGGTGACCGTTTCACTTAGATGATCAGTCAGCAGCCCGATAATGCTGCCATCAGGTACGAGATTAATATATTGGCCAAAATACGGGGCAAATTCATTTTGCTGCGGTCTAGCGCTCATCGTCAGCACCTCCGGTTTATCGTTTTTTACCATTTTATACGAGAGCTGCCAGGGTGTAAACTGTAAGGAAGAAGGAATGAAGAAGGCATGAGAAGAATGATTAAAGGATCAATCAAGACGATAAATATAGGGAGCGTATGAACATGAGTGAATTTAGCGAAAGCTATCACCTGAAATCGGATAATCAGCAGGAAGTGATAGAGCTTCTTAACCGTGCAAAGGTCGGCGGGTATGTGTTTCCAGTAACAAACGGCTGGGTTACCTTCGTTATAGATGGAGGTACATATCAGTCTGTGCCTTCTTTGTTCGAAGCGAACACAGGTCTGCTCTTCCATTACGAGTATGCGGAGGATCACGGGTGGGGATTCGGCCTCTGGGCAGGCCAAAGCTGTCTGAGCCAGTATTCCTGTGATTGGAATGAAGATCTGGTCATTGATGACAGTAAACTGAATCTCGAACAGCTGTCACAATCAACGGGAGCGGCTCTTGATGAACTTAAAGAACTGCTGTATCCGGCAGACATCGATTTCATCTTCGAGAGCACTCCCGCTTATGCAGCAGCCGAACGAATAGGCCTCGTAAACTTTGAATGGTTATCCGGTGATTATATGGATAGTGATGAACGCCTGGAAGGTGTTACAAGGGTGTAAGCTCCGGCTGGAGACATCCCAAAAATAGGCTGCCCCGCGAAGATTTCTGATCAACTTGCCGCGGGAGCAGCCATGTCGTGCATGCAGCTATTCGTTTAGATACGTGTTCAACCGGTTGCCAAGCGATTTGGCGACGGCATCGGCCGATTTGCTGCCGGAGAAATAAGCTTCGGATTCCTCGGTGATCATGATGAGCACTTTCGGATCCTGGTTGCTGTACTTGCCGACAGAAGGGATCAGGTCCGACAGCTTGCTCAGGTCCTCTTCGGTTAGCGTAGGTTGAGTGGTTTCGCCGTCCGGACCCCTTAACATGATTTTCGCTCCCTTGCCTTCGCCGCTGCCTTTACCCTCTAAGATTTGCTTCGTCTGCTCGAGCCCGGCTTTAAGCGCAGCTTTGTTGACGGGAAAACTCATCATGCTTCTGGCTTTGTTCTACTCCCGGGACGGCGGCGAATGGCGCTTCTGCGTCCATAATGAAGGAGAGCCGATCCCGGAGGAGGAGCTCCCGCGCATATGGGGCCAATTTTACCGTGTCGACAAAGCGCGCACCCGTGAAAGCGGCGGAACCGGTATCGGGCTCGCCATCGTGAAGCAAATTCTCGAATTGCACGGCAGCCGTTTCGAGGCGCACAATGAACGGGGAGGCGTGTCGTTCACGTTCACGCTTCCGGCGGCGGAATAGAAGGATTCAACTGAACCCGCGTCAAACACGGCTTTTTTATTCGGGAGCACTCCAGCTTATGCGGCGACTGAACGAATGAGCCTCGCAAACGTTGAATGGTTATCCTGCGATTATATGAATATTGACGAACGCTTGGAAGGCGTTACAAGGGTCTAAGCCTCCGGCTGTCATCTTTCAATGAGCTGCTCCCGTCTTGGACCGACTGAAATCCAGCGGACGGGCACCCCGATTCTTTCCTCGATATAACGGACATAGTGCTGCGCATTCGGCGGAAGCTCGTCAAACTGTCGAATATGCGAAATATCCTCCAGCCAGCCAGGCAGCATCTCCAGAATCGGCTTTGCTTTCGCAAGCTCTGGAGTCGCCGGGAATCGGGTAACACGGGCACCCTCTATCTCATAGGCGGTGCAAACCGGAATAGACGCCAGGTAGCCAAGTACATCCAGGTTGGTCAAAGCAGCCTCGGTCGCGCCTTGCAGCTGGCAGCCATATGCGGTTGCGGCTGCATCGAACCACCCCATGCGTCTTGGACGGCCTGTTGTCACCCCGAATTCTCCCGCATCTCCTCCAAGCCTCCGCAGCTCAGCGGCCTCATCACCTTCAATTTGAGAAACAAAGGGACCTTCACCGACAGCGCTGGAATAAGCCTTCGTTACGGCAATGATGCGATTGATGGCATGCGGGGGAACGCCCGCCCCAACCGAAGCGTAACCAGCAAGCGTGGAAGATGAAGTGGAGTAGGGATAGATGCCGTGATCGGGATCTCTCAGAGCGCCGAGCTGTCCTTCGACAAGGACAGAATCTCCTCTTCGCAGCGCATCCTGAAGGAGCTGCGAGGTATCGCATACATAGGGATGAAGCCGTTTGCCAGCTTCGAGCAGACCGTCTACGAGCTCATCAGCATCAATTGGAGGCCTGTCGTATAAATGCTCGAGCAGCACGTTCTTCGCTGCCAGCGAAGCTTTCAGCCGTTCTCTAAGACGCCGCTCCACGTATAGATCGGCTACCTGAATACCGAGCTTGGCGGCTTTATCCGCATAGAATGGCGCTATTCCTGACCGGGTTGAGCCGAATTGATGCTCCCCGAGACGCTCCTCCTCAAGCACATCGAACAGC
Organism: Paenibacillus solisilvae; assembly: GCF_042656405.1. Lineage (NCBI taxonomy): Bacteria > Bacillati > Bacillota > Bacilli > Caryophanales > Paenibacillaceae > Paenibacillus > Paenibacillus solisilvae. The sequence goes on from NZ_JBHSOW010000127.1 coordinate 3,686, forward strand.
TTATGATAAGGAAGCAGCAGCTGGGCGCGATCGGATACGCGTAAATTCGGTTCTGGAACACCTCTGGCCAGCAAGCTGTCCCATTCGCTGAACAGGTCCTCCATATTGAGGGCGACTCCCGTGCCGATCACATTCGTAGTCTCCGGATAAAAGACGCCGGAGGGCAGCAGGTGAAGCGCGAACTTCCCATACTCATTAATAATGGTATGACCGGCGTTGCTGCCGCCCTGATACCGGACGACATAGCGCGCATTCCCTGCCAGAGCATCCGTTATTTTGCCCTTGCCCTCATCTCCCCAGTTCGCACCCACAATAGCTGTTATTGTCATGTCATTCGTCCTTTCTATTGGAAATCTTTTGATAACTCCATTATAATTCGCTTAAATGTCATTAATAAAATGAATAATAGTTATACCTCATATAAAGGTGGTTAATGGATGGCGGAGAACTTGGATTGGTATCGCGTTTTTTATTACACAGCTGTCACCGGGAGTTTATCCACAGCGGCAGAGGCGTTATTCATTACTCAGCCCGCGGTTACGCATACGTTAAAGCAGCTGGAATCGAAGCTTGGCGGGCAATTATTCTTCCGGACTTCAAAGGGGGTCAAGCTGACAGCTGAGGGCGAGGCTCTCTTTCCTTATATTGAGCAGGCGTATCATTTTATTGAAAATGGCGAGCGGAAAATAGCTGACATGCATCAGCTTCTGGGCGGCGACATCAAAATCGGGGCAGGCGATACGCTTTCCAGGCACTATCTGCTGCCGTATCTGGCTGCTTTCCACGACAAGTACCCCGCTATCAAAATCCAGGTCACGAACCGCACCACGCTGGAGACGCTGGCATTGCTGAAGCAGGGCAGAATCGATCTTGGAATCGTGAATTTACCTGTCACGGATCCGGATATTGAAGTCCAGGAAACGCTTGTCATCGAAGATTGCTTCATAGCAGGGCCGGAATTCAAGCACTTGTCGGAGCGTCCGGTCTCTTGGGGGGAGCTGATGGAATATCCTATCATTTTGCTGGAGAAAGGAAGCGTTACTCGGGCTTATATCGATGGGGTTGCGAAGAAACAGGGGGTGAGGATAAACCCGGAAATCGAGCTTGGGAGTATTGATTTATTGGTAGAGTTCACCCGGACCGGGCTCGGAATCGCTTGCGTGATCAAGAATTTTATTAAGGCAGAGCTTCTTCACCATGATCTCTATGAAATCGAATTAGAGCAGCCGATCCCCTCTCGGAGAGTCGGCATTGCCAAGCTGAAAAAATTGCCTTTGACCGCAGCTGCGCATGCCTTTATCGCTTCAATGCTTACAGAGCTTGAGCCTGATTAGGACAACTAGTTGCCTGCTGCCGTGTGACGATGCTAAGGAAGCCATGATAATTCTCCTTTTGACTCTTTGGTCGGTATTGCGAATCGGCTCAAAAAAACGCTTTGCTGGATGCTCTACGGATTAATTTTAACGTTGAACCGCATAAAAAGGAGGTAAAGAATCTATTACAAACCTATAAAAATAAAATAAAAATGCTTACCCTCTCATTCATCAAAAAAGTCGTTGAAAAATCGGAAGGGCACTACAAATGACTAAAACGGAAGTAAGCCTAAGCATTTATATTGAAAATGAATGTGTTCTCTAATTGGATCCGCTTTCATCTCGAAAAATAAGTAAAAAAAACCGAAATAAGTCTCTCCACAGCGTTTTACAACCCTTGCTAGAAAGCGTAACATTCGGTGCAACAACTTCACATCAGGAATCAAAACGTTGAGTCCCCGCAAGGGGAACGGGGGAACCAACCAAAAGCCGTTTGAATGTAAAAAACGGTTCTCGGGGTGAATCCAGAGCAAGCGCTGCTTGCCGAGGTAGGGCACTTCCAAGCCCGAATCCGACAGCTAACCTCGTAAGCGTATTGGGAGAGAACCACCTTCGATCGTGCCTTGAACAGCTCGTTTATTGACGCTGCAAAGAAGCCCGGGAGCAGAGATTCTCTGCTCGTAGGCTTCTTTTTGTTTTCCAAAAATTGAGGAGAGTGAATCTATTATGCACCAACCCCTGTCTCTATTAAAAGAAGCTGATGAATGTACCAAGGAATGTAAGGTCACCCGAATTGAATGTTTTCAATTTGACTGTGAGCTATCAGATAAGCTGATGCCTGGACATGGCGCCGATTGTCATTGCGGCATACTTACGATCTCAACAAATCTCGGAACATGCGGTTTAGGGGAGTTCGTCATTCCATGCGGGAGCTTGAAGGGGGATTTCGTTCAATGGGCATCTGTTTTTCAGCGGATCAAAGGCCTCACCCTTACGGAAGGTTTGCATTACGTTCATCAGAAACAAGAGGCATGGGGAGACGTAAGAACCCATTTAATTGAATCGGCTTTAACGGATCTAGCTGGAAAATTTGAATACTCATCTGCAGGCAAACAAGAACTAAGCTTCCTATTGGATCGCACTTATTTATTTGACCATTCTCAAGCCTATATCACTTTCTAGGATAAAGCATTTTTATGTTTTTTTTATACAGTTGCTATAGATTCTTTACCCCCTTTTTATACGGTTCGGCGTTACAATAGCTCAGGGAAGGAGGGCGGTGTTCCTCATGCAAAGTGATTTTTTGCTGATAGCTGCGCCGACCAAGGCAGGCGATGACTTTATGCAGCAAGCAAAGTTGAGTGGGTTACCTTTTATTGCATTAATCAACAACAAGATGGAAAGACTCAGGCTAGAAGGGCGAGGTGTGAAACAAATTATCCAAGTGAATACGTCGGAACCGGGAACAGCGGCCATTCCCGAGTATCCGATCGGAAACGTAATTCTGTTCGAGGAGAGCCTGCCATTATGCTGCCGGGTTATCCAGATATGCCGCAGCTGGACTTCCAAGCCCATTTATGTCGTCACCCAAAGCTTCAATCCAAGATTAATTTACAAAGGGCTGGGCGCTGACTATGTCATTTATTCTAAAAATGGGGATGTCAGGTTTCTGCTGCCATCCTTTAATAACGACATATAGGTTCTGCCCTGAGTTGAAGGAGGTGTGTTATGAACAACGATGTAACCATGGTCTTTTTATTCGCCGTATCATTTCTGGCGTTTTGGGGATTTTCTAAATATTGCGAAAAAGCGTAAATGATGCTTTCGAAGTTTTTGATAAGACTTATAGGAGGCAACCTCATGATTGTTATTGGACTGATTGCATGTGCCATTGTGGTGTATCTCGGTTTTGTATTAGTGAAGCCAGAGAAATTTTAATTGCAGCAATTGAACTTAAGTATGCAAGGGGAGAACTGGCTATGGGTATGGGATTGTTACAAGTAGTCATCACACTGGTCATTATCATGCTTTTGGTTAAGCCTGTGGGTAGTTACTTGGTGAAAGTATTTGGGCATGAAAAGAGTGGTCTTGATCGTGTTTTTGCTCCATTTGAGCGTGTAACCTATCGCATAATGGGTGTGCGAGAAGATGAAGCGATGGGCTGGAAGAAGTATTTAGGATCCGTTTTGTTAGTCAATTTTGTTATGATGCTTCTGATTTATCTTGTATTTCGTCTTCAAAAATTTCTGCCTCTAAATCCGGATGGTATTGGTAATATGCCGCCTGCTTTAGCTTTTAATACGGCTGTTTCCTTTATTACCAATACGAATTGGCAAGCATACAGCGGTGAAAATACATTGTCTTACTTCTCTCAGATGGTGGCCATTACCTTCCCGATGTTTACATCGGCTGCAACCGGATTCGCTGTGGCGGTAGCTTTTATCCGCGGGTTGGTTGGCCGTCAAGATAATCTCGGAAACTTTTACGTAGATATGACCAGGGCGATTACACGCGTATTTCTGCCGCTTAGCTTCATTATTGCCCTATTTTTAGTCTTTCAAGGTATTCCGCAAACCTTGCTGGGAGCCGTGGAAGCTTCAACGCTTGATGGAGCCAAGCAAACCATTACGCGCGGGTTAGTTGCTTCGCTGGAATCAATTAAGCATATAGGCACGAACGGTGGCGGATGGTTCGGTACAAATGCTGCGCATCCTTTTGAGAATCCGACACCCCTGTCCAATCTCATCCATATTATTTGTATGATGCTGCTGCCTACATCTCTGGTGTACGCATTCGGTCTAATGATTAAGAATAAAAAGCAGGGTTGGACCCTATTTGCCGCAATGGGAATGATCTTCTTAGTGATGGTCGCTACAGTTTTCTATGCGGAGTATCGCGGTGTTCCTGCGTTAGATGCAATGGGCGTGCATGGCAACATGGAAGGCAAGGAAGTCAGATTCGGACTGTCCGAGACGGCTCTATTTACAGCAGTAACCACTGCTGCAACAACCGGCAGCGTCAATGCGATGCATGAATCGCTAACACCGCTCGGAAGCATCGTTCCTTTTGCAGAAATGATGCTGAACAATGTGTTTGGCGGCAAAGGGGTCGGTTTATTAAATGGCTTACTTTACCTCATTTTATCGGTATTCATTTGTGGACTTATGGTTGGTCGTACGCCTGAGTTTTTGGGGAAAAAGATCGAAGGCAAAGAAGTGAAATTAGCTGCCATCGCCATTCTGATTCATCCGCTCATCATTTTGGCACCGACGGCTCTGGCGTTGTCACGTCCCGAATCCATTGCTTCGATATCCAATCAAGGACTTCACGGGCTTTCTGAAGTGCTTTATGCTTTCACTTCGGGTGCGGCTAATAATGGCTCTGCATTTGGTGGTTTAAGTGCCAATACGAACTTCTATAACGTGAGCATCGGTATCGTAATGCTGGTTGGGCGTTACATTTCAATGATCGCGATGATGGCTATTGCCGGTTCTCTTGCTGTGAAGCGTGTAGTTCCTGTAACGTCAGGTACACTTCGGACGAATACACCTTTATTTATGGGGATTTTAATTATGATTATTCTAGTTATCGGTGCTCTAACGTTCTTCCCGGCGCTGGCATTGGGGCCGATTGCTGAACATTTGGCGGCGCAATAAGGTGAGGCGTAGAGAGGGAGGATTTGAATGGCTGTGGAACGTAAAAAAACAATGACAAAAGAAATTATGAATCAAGCTATCGTTGATTCGTTTAAAAAATTAAATCCTTTGAGCATGATTAAGAATCCGGTTATGTTTGTTGTCGAAGTAGGTACGGTCATTACGTTACTTCTATCACTTTCACTTGATCTATTTGGCACCACGAACGTAGGCCGGGGTTATAATATCACTGTTTTCTTGATCCTGCTCTTCACGCTGCTGTTTGCTAACTTCGCAGAAGCATTGGCTGAAGGGCGGGGTAAGGCACAGGCGGACTCCCTTCGGAAGACGAAATCGGATACGAAGGCTCGATTGGTTCAAAAGGATGGTTCTTATAAGGAAGTGTCTTCAACTTCGCTGCGTAAGGGTGATTTGGTTCGCATTGAAATTGGAGAGATCATCCCGTCTGACGGCGAAATCATTGAAGGTTTAGCATCGATTGATGAATCAGCCATTACAGGTGAATCCGCCCCGGTTATTAAGGAAGCAGGCGGCGACTTTTCTTCGGTAACAGGCGGTACACGGGTAGCTTCTGACTATATCGTTGTCAAAGTGACGACCGATCCAGGCGAATCGTTCTTGGATCGCATGATCGCTCTCGTTGAAGGCGCCAAACGGCAGAAAACGCCGAATGAAATTGCTTTAACAACGCTGCTTGCTGTTTTGACACTGATTTTCTTAATCGTCATTATGACCATGGTACCGATGGCACAGTATTTGGATGTGAAATTGGAGATTTCCACACTGATCGCGCTGCTCGTCTGTCTCATTCCGACGACAATCGGCGGTCTCTTATCAGCAATTGGTATCGCTGGCATGGATCGTGTGACACAGTTTAACGTGCTTGCCATGTCGGGTAAGGCTGTTGAGGCTGCTGGTGACATTGATACCATGATTCTCGATAAAACGGGGACGATCACATTCGGGAATCGGATGGCTTCGGAGTTTGTACCTGTAAACGGCGCAGCCGCCAAAGAGATTATTTTTACAGCTCTGCAAGCATCCGTGAAAGACGAAACGCCTGAAGGACGCTCTATTGTGGAGCTTGCCAATAAACTTGGTGAGACGTGGCAAGCCGAAGCGTATGATGGAGCGGAAGTGGTTGAGTTCTCAGCTGACACGCGTATGTCTGGTCTTAATTTAGCGGGTGGCATACAAGTCCGCAAAGGTGCGGTTGATGCGATCAAAAAATATGCGGCTGCTTTGGGCGGCAAAATTCCTAATGATTTGGAGACGATAACCAGCCGAATCGCAAAAGCCGGAGGCACTCCGCTTGCTGTAGCAGTAGGCGGTCGAATTTATGGCGTTATTTACCTCAAGGATACGGTAAAACCGGGCTTGAAGGAACGATTTGCCGAATTGCGGGCTATGGGTATCAAGACAGTCATGTGTACAGGAGATAATCCACTTACAGCAGCGACTATTGCCCTTGAGGCCGGTGTAGACGAGTTTATTGCCGAGGCGAAGCCGGAAGATAAAATCGCAGCCATTAAAAAAGAACAGCAAGAAGGTAAACTCGTCGCTATGACAGGCGACGGCACGAATGACGCTCCTGCACTTGCTCAGGCTGATGTAGGGCTCGCGATGAACTCAGGAACGATGGCTGCAAAAGAAGCTGCCAACATGATCGATCTTGATTCCGATCCGACCAAGCTGCTCTCGGTGATCTCTATTGGTAAACAACTGCTGATCACCCGCGGAGCCCTAACGACGTTTTCCATCGCGAACGACATTGCCAAATATTTTGCGATCATTCCGGCGATGTTTATTATTGCTATGCCGCAGCTGCAAGCCATGAATATTATGAATCTGGCTTCGCCGGAATCGGCCATCTTATCAGCGCTGATTTTCAATGCCATCATCATACCACTGCTGATTCCAATTGCGATGAAGGGTGTTAAGTACCGGGCGATGTCGGCTGATAAATTATTGTCACGTAATGTTCTGCTGTATGGTCTAGGCGGTGTGGCCGTGCCATTCTTTGGTATTAAAATCATCGATATGGTGCTTCATGGATTAAACATCGTATAAAGAGAAGGAGAAACGAGGAGATAGCGTTATGAAATCGGTTATTACAGCTGTTCGAGTGTCTTTATTGTTCATGATCCTCTGCGGGATCATCTATCCTTTGGCAACGACAGGCGTTGCTCAAGTTTTATTCCCTAAACAAGCGAATGGAAGTCTCATAGAATCGGCCGGTGTCGTGATTGGATCGGAATTGCTGGCTCAAAATGTAGAGTCACCGAAGCTGTTTCATCCAAGAGCATCGGCAGCCAAATATGATCCAACTGCTTCATCAGGCTCCAATGTGGCGGTTGCTTCCAGTGATTATGCGCAAGGAATTGCGGATAAGATTGACGCCTTGAAAAAGTTAAATCCAGAGCTAACAGATATCCCTGCTGATTTGATAACCGTTTCCGGCTCCGGTTTCGATCCTGATTTGTCCCCGGAAGGGGCCAAAGCGCAGGTACCGAGAATTAGCAAGGAAACGGGGATTTCTGAGAAGTCCCTAGGCGATCTCATTGACCGGTTTACAAAAACCAGGCAGCTCGGGGTTTTCGGTGAGCCCAGGGTGAATGTAACCGAATTAAATATGGAGCTGCTAAAGCAAATCAAATTGTAAGAAGCAGACAACCACTCTCGTTTATAATGAGAGTGGTTTCTGCGTCATATTAGGGATTAGGAGAATGATGCCATTTGGATGGTTTCAAAAGAAAAACCCCGGAAGAGATCCTATTTTCGATCTCCAAACTGCACCGCGGCAGCTTGAAAATTTATATCGGTGCAGTCAGCGGATCAGGTAAAACCTATCACATGCTTCGGGAAGGGCATAATCTCAAGCAGCAGGGGATCGATGTGGTCATTTGTGCCGTATCGACGCTCCAAAGACCGGAAACCGTAGAACAATTGGGGGATTTGGAAAGGGTACCGAGCATTCATTGGATCAAAGACGGGGTCGCGCAAAAAGATTTAAATTTGGATGCGATAATCGAAAGAAATCCGGAGGTTGTCCTCGTAGACGGTCTAGCCCATCTTAATCGTTCCAGCGCCAGCTTTCCAACTCGGTTGGAAGATATCAAGTTTTTACTTTCCAACAACATTAGTGTAATTACCACAGTGAATGTGTATGAGCTGGAAGAGGCGATGGAGGTTGCCCATAAGCTAACAGGCATTGAAGTGGAACACTGTGTTCCCTCGGATACGCTAGAATTGGCCGATGAGGTAAGATTAATTGATGCAACGCCGGAAATGATATTAAATCGACTGGAAGAAGGCCACTTAAAGGGAAATAAAGATTCAGCTTTATTCAAGAGAGGCAATTTAGGAGTGCTGAGAGAATTGGCACTCCGCCTTGTTGCAGAGGACGTTAACGATTCATTGGAAGAACATCGGGAACAAATGGGCTTTATGGGTCCATCTGGGGCGACCGAGCGTATTCTAGTAACGACGCAGTATCATTGGAACGGTTCTATTTATGTGCGCAGAGGACAACAGATTGCTAAGCGATTGAACGGTGATCTTCATGTTGTAACGCTGCGTAAATTCAATAAAACACTTACGAAAGAAGCAGCTGCTTTTCGCAGATCCATCATGAAGCTTGTTGAAAAAGTCGGCGGCAAATTTGAAGAGCTGCCTCTCAGGTGGCGTCGCTCTATCGCTCAAACAATAGTCAACTATGCGATCGATCATAAAGTAACACGCATTGTTATGGGTCATTCGAAACAAACCAAATGGCAAACCTTTTTACAAGGCTCTGTCATCAATGGTTTATTAAAACGAACCAAAAAAATCGATGTGTTCTTGCTTGCCGATCGTGCTTCTCAGGAGGGTGAGCGCATTCTTCCCGCCCATATGCATCCGCTGAAGGAACCTTACAAATATAAGCGTCTGAGCAAGCAAGAAGTCCAAGCGAAAATCGAAAAAATCAAACGCGGCAGATTTAAAGTCTACATTGGAGCTGCCCCTGGCGTTGGTAAAACCTATACGATGCTCCGGGAAGGCAATGATCTGCTCAAAAAGAGGATCGATGTGAAGATTGGACTACTCGAAACGCATGGTAGAAAAGAGACACTCGAACAGATAGGTGAACTCGAAATCATTCCGCGGTCAGAGATTCAGTATCAAGGTGTAAGGCTTGAGGAAATGGATACAGAAAGCATCATCCGTCTGAGACCTGAAGTGATTTTGGTTGATGAATTAGCGCATTCGAATGTACCCGGCAGTAAGAATAAAAAGCGGTATGAAGATGTGCTGGAAATTTTGGAAGCGGGTATATCGGTGATTGCAACGGTTAACGTTCAACACTTGGAGAGCTTAAATGATGCCGTGGAACAGATTACAGGTATTCGAGTTCGGGAAACCGTTCCAGACAGTATTCTTCGTGCTGCGGATGAAGTACAGTTAATCGACGTTGCACCTATAGCCTTGCAGCTTCGCATGAGGGAAGGTAAGATCTATGCGATGGCAAAGGTAGATCAAGCGTTGAATAATTTCTTTAAAACTGGAAATCTGATCGCCTTACGGGAGCTCGCATTACGCGAAATTGCTGATGATGTAGATGAACGTTTGGAATCTATGGAGCGCAAAAGCTCGCTTCGCGGCCCATGGCGAAGACAAGAGGTTATTTACGTATGCGTCACGGAAATCTCACAAGCAGATCGCTTAATACGTCGGGGCTTTCGGATCGCGCATCGGCTTAAAGCCACTTGGCACGTAAGCTTTATTGCGATGGGAAGTGCAGATGAGTGGAGTCAAAAGCTGGATGCTTTAGAGACGCTGACCGTTAGGCTCGGAGGCGAGTTTTCGTATCAAGAAGTTGCGGGCCGCAGGCAAATCCCCTATGTTTTTGCTTCCAAAGCAAGTGAGGCTGGAGCTACGCAAATTATCGTATGGAAAGACGCCGGTGTTAAAAAACTTTTGCAGCTTGCCAATCATATGGATGTACTCATTGTTGCAGACTATGATTCGTGGAAATCTTCGGGAAATAAGGTAAAATAAAAACATGGAGACTCAAAAAAATGAATTTGTAAGCTGGAAGTCGTATTTGATTACAGCTCTGTTTATTGTCCTACTGACGATACTGTTAAAAGCTTTCGGTCTTTTTTTTGATTTGATAAATATTTCGCTTCTTTACTTATTTCCTGTTCTGTTTAGTGCTGTACGTTTAGGGAGGGGGCCTTCCTTTTTTGCTGCGGGAATTGGTGTGTTGGCTTTTGATTTCTTTTTTATTCCTCCTACCTTAAGCCTAACGGTTTCAGATTTGCGTTATTTGATTTCTTTTATTGTGTTTCTATCTGTCGCGGCCCTTACGGCAAGCTTGGCTGACAAACTGCGGAATCAATTCCATCAAGCGCAGCAAAGAGAAGCCAGTACGGCTGCTCTGTACGCGCTAAGTCGTAAGATTACAGCCATTTCAGACTTAGACGTCTTATTGAATCAGATTGTCCAGCATGTTTCAGATACGCTTGATGCGAAGGCAGCTATTATTTTGCCAAACCTGATGGGTGAACAGCAGTTAGAAGCCTATTCGAAGGATGCTGAAGGATGGGCCAGTGATGAATCCCACCTGTCTATTGCAGCATGGGTGAACAAACATAATACGATTGCAGGTCGAGGGACTCAGACATTGGGTGAGTCATCGGATCTGCATGTCCCCTTAGATACAGATCAACAGGTACATGGCGTGCTTGCTGTTTATGTAGGCGATAGAAGGTTGTCGGATATGCCGGAGCTTATTCGGATCATCGAAGCTCTTTCCGATCTTGCAGCCGTTGCGATATCTCGCGTTAAACTCGCTAATGATGCCAAGGTGGCGCAATTGACTGCGGAATCGGAGAAGCTGCGGACCGCGCTGCTGGACTCACTCTCACATGAATTACGAACGCCGCTAGCAGCGATCATAGGCTCAGTGACGGGACTCCTGGAAGGTGAGAATGTCTTTAGTCCTGAAGATCGACGAGAGCTGCTGCTTACGACGCGCGAGGGAGCTACGCGGATGAACAGGCTCGTAGGAAATTTACTGGGCATGGTTCGGATCGAGAGCGGCATGCTGCGGCTGAACAAGCAATGGTGCGGCATAGAGGATATTGTGGGTGTTGCGCTTGCGCATCTGAAGGACTCTTTGCAGCATAGAAAAGTAAGCATACGTCTTGATCAAGAACTTCCATCCGTTCCCTTGGATGATGTGCTTATCGAACAAGTGCTGATTAATGTAATCAGCAATGCCATCAAGTATTCGCCTGAAGGAAGCGAAATCGTGATCGAAGCCGAGCAAAACCGACAAATGCTTGTTTTGACCATTAAGGATGAAGGAACAGGCATTGCTCCAGGCGATTTGGAACGGGTATTTGAAAAGTTTTATAGAGGGCATTTAACCAAGCATATCCCAGGAACAGGACTAGGGCTTGCCATCTGCAAGAGTATTGTGGAAGCGCATGGCGGGCATATAACAGCGATGAAGAACGGAAATCGGGGAACGGCTATTATAATCAACTTACCTTTACAATTCGCTGAGAAAGATGGGGATGGAAATGACAACTTCTGGGGCGAAAATATTAATTATTGATGACGAACCGCAAATTCGTAAATTATTGCGAGTTACCTTAAACGCGCATGGCTTTGAAGCGGCTGAAGCCGCCACCGGACAAGAGGGCTTGCTGCAGGCAACGATGGTACGTCCTGATCTTATCGTACTAGACCTGGGGCTGCCTGATATGACCGGTATGGAAGTCCTTCAACATATTCGTGAATGGTCGCAGGTTCCGATCATTATTCTTACCGCCCAAGATCAAGAACAGGATAAGGTGGCCGCTTTAGACCGCGGTGCTGACGATTATGTTACGAAGCCGTTTGGCATGGGGGAATTTATGGCCCGCATGCGTGTTGCTTTACGGCATATCGCCAAAACGCAGGACGAACCGGTGTTGAAACTCGGTCATCTAGTCATTGATTTATCCCAGCGCAATGTAGAGCTCAGTGGTGAGAAACTCAAATTGACACCCACCGAATATGATTTGTTAAAAGTGCTCGCACTAAATGCCGGACGTGTAATGACACATAAACAATTACTCAAACAAGTTTGGGGCGGCCAGCAGTATGAATCAGACAGCCAATATCTTAGAGTGTACGTCGGTCATTTGAGGAAAAAGATCGAGGTGGACCCGACAAGACCAATGTATATTCTTACGGAGCCAGGGATTGGATATCGATTTGCTTGGCAGGAGTGAGAAGGATAGGACTGTCTGCATATGCGCTCTGTGGGCCCGGAAGTGCGCCACATCAATAAAAATCAAGTTGAGATGCATGAAACTCTTTTGGACCTTCCTCTTGGAGGTCTCTTTTTTTTGAAGGGCTAATGGTCCAAGCATCTCTATCGAACAAGCATATGTTGATAAAAAAGTGAGGAGTGGTCCCACTGGCCGTTTATTCAACAGGTGTGATACAAAACGTAGAAAATCCGAGAACAACCAAGGTGACTATCCATCTTGCAAATGATGGAAAGCTGCCGGCGCTTGCCGCAATCATACTATTTTCCTTGGTTCCGGGTGCGGGAGGGTTCAGCAGCGAGGCGGTTAATTTTACTACTCAGGTGGGGTTAGCTCCGCAGGGAACGTCGAACAGTGTCTTCTCTGTCGTCGACCTATTCGCGAATTTCGATCGATATGGGGTTCGTGTCATTACTGGAGGGCGCGGAGGCTCCAATGTTTCGGTAACGGTAATGGAAAAAGATGCCTCCAATCAGGTTATTAACAAACATATCCTAAGCGGGGAAATGGCGCAGCTTCCCGATCGGCTGAATGTGTATACGGCCAATGTGACGGGAAGAAGTGTTTCCGTTATTGATAAATCCACACAGTCGGTCCTGGCCGAATCCATCATTGTCGGGAATATACCGGCGGAAATCGCGATAACTCCCGATGGCAGAAGAGCGTACGTCACGGTGTCCGGCGACAATAAAGTCGTTGTTCTTAATACGTCGACGAATGCGATACTGAGTACGATAACGACGGGAATTTTCAATCCACAAGGGATTGCCGTTACCCCGGACGGATTGCTTGTCTATGTAGTGAACTTCGGGACCCCGAGCTCCATAGCGGTCATCAGCACCTTTTCCAATACGGTCGTCGCCTTGTTTGCCATCGGTAATCTGGCAGTGGGCACTGCCATAACGCCGGACGGAATGAGGATTTACGCAGCCAATTCGGGCTCGAATACGGTGTCTGTCATCAATCGGGCTACGAATACGGTCATTGCGACGATTCCGGTGGGCGCTGAACCGCAAAATATTGTGTTCACGCCGGACGGCAAGAATGCTTATGTCACGAATTTGGCCAGCAACACGATATCCACCATCAGCACGACTAGCTTATCCGTAGTCGGTACCCTATTCACTGCGGCATCCCCGAATGGAATAGCGATTACACCTGACGGCTCAAGATTGCTCGTAGCTAATCAGGACGCGGGTGTGGTCACGGTCATCAGTACATCGAATGGGATCAGCGTCGGCACCATCCCGGTTCCAAGCCCAATCCGTATTGCCGTAACGCCGGACGGGAAGCTTGCCTATATCACGAATGTTAATGATAATCTGATCACGGTTGTCAGCTTATTAAACAACTCGATCATTGCAAGAATCCCTACGGGGCTGGTGCATCGGGGGGTTGCCATTACACCGATATTATTGGCATAACCGCTTACAAAGCCGCTAACCGGTCATGAGCGCCATGCATATAATGAGTCTTAGCAGGGCAATGTGCAAATGATTGGAGTGTTGACATATGGCACAAGGAGATGCAGCTCATGTTGAAGGTTATCATACAGCAGCCAGCGGGGATGCTTCCCATGCGGAAGGAGGAGGAAGCCGGGCATTTGGCCTATACGCTCATGCCGAAGGCCAGGATACGACGGCGGCTAGCGCAGCATCGCACGCTGAAGGCTATACCACAATAGCCGAAGGGCCGTACTCCCATGCGGAAGGACAAGAAACTCAAGCAAAAGGACATGGCTCCCATGCCGAGGGATTTAAATCCGAAAGCGATGCAAGCGCATCACACGCGGAGGGAGACAGCACGGCCGCCCGGGGCAATGCCTCGCATGCCGAAGGGGGATTCACTTTAGCTGAAGGCGATTATTCACATAGCGAGGGTTTTGAAAGTGCGGCCAAAGGCTTTGCCTCGCATGCCGAGGGGGATACCACGACTGCTGCAGGAGCATACTCCCATGCCGAGGGATCGGGTACGACTGCAAAGGGGGATGCTTCACATGCACAAGGCGAAGGTACTCATGCACAAGGCAAAGCTTCCCATGCGGAAGGGAAGGGGACTTCTGCTCATCAGTTAGCAGCACATGCCGAAGGGATACAAACGGTTGCAAGCGGAGTCGGAGCCCGGGCGGAAGGGTATCAAACAACCGCCAGCGGACATTTGTCAACCGCCGGAGGAAAAAAAACAAATACATCGAAATTATCCGGAGCCAGCATCGTCGGCAAGTTTGGGAATGCACTGGAGAGCTATGCATGGCATCTTGCGAATGGAATTGATGAAGCAAATCCTGGACTTGCAGCTAAAATTAATCAATCGGGCGAAGCGGCAATCGACCGCGCCTGGCTCGCCGGAGGACAGCATTATGCAGAAATGTTCGAAACGGCCAATAAAGAGGCAATCGATTACGGGTTTTTTGTAACCTTTGAAGGAACAGAGGGGAAAATTCGCAAAGCTGGAAAAGACGACCGTTATATCTTAGGGATCACCAGTAAAAGCCCTTCGCTTATCGGTAACGCCATGGAGCTCAGATGGTCGCAGAAATATGTGACCGACGAATGGGGCGGCATCCGGTATCAGCAGGTGACTGTTCCGCCTCTATATGATCGTACCGGTTCTCTTATTGAGCCGGGACATGTAGAGGATCAGCCCGTTCTCAATCCCAAATGGAATCCCAAACAACCCTATCTGCCTAGAAGGCTTAGACCGGAATGGGCCGCTGTGAGTTTATTAGGTCAAGTGTTAATTCGGGATGACGGAAGCTGTGTGCCGGGCAGATCCTGCAGGCCGAGTGCGGCTGGAGTCGCTACAAATGCGGCTGACGGTTACCGGGTGATGACAAGAACGGGGAAGAATCAAGTCTTGATATTGTTCCGCTGATTCTTGGTTTTTCAGAAAAAAGTCTTCTGAGTCATCGGATGGATGACAGAAGACTTTTCTGCTTTTACTTCCGTTTTTTATAAATTTGCTCCAGGGTGTCCACCAGTTTTTGCTCGAAATCATGCTTTCTGAACCGGCTGGCTGATTTAAGTCCGCCGGCAGCCAGCTTCTGGTACAAAGCTTCATTGGTCAAAACGGCCTTTAGCGCACCCGCTAATTCACTTGGGCGGCGCGGCTTCGTAATAAAGGCACTTTGCATATGTTCGGCAAAATCCCGGATTCCCCCTGAATCGGTTGTTACGACCGGTGTCCCGCAGGCCATTGCTTCAAGCGGCGGGAAACCGTAAGCCTCTATCCACGAAGAAGAGACAAAAACATCGGCCTCCCGGTAAAGCTCGGCAAACTGCTTGTCGCTGATGGCCCCGTATGTGCGGTACGGAATTCCGGAGGGCAGCTTCAGTATCTTTTCGGGGCAGACCATATGAACAATGTATTTTCCCTGGTAGGCGCTGTTAAATAAAACCATGCACCGAATGAAGTCATGGAACCCTTTAATCTCATAGCCCGAATCCGGGTCCCGCGCCAAATAGAGGATGATTTTGCGTTTTCCAGGGATGAGTTTTTTGGGGATAGGCGAAGGATAGAAGACTTTAGGATCGATACCGGGATTAATGACATGGGTTCTTTGTCTAACATCCTTATAAATTTGTTCATCAAGCCAAGAGGACAGCGTAATAACGGGGACACCCTGAGAATACGTCCATACAGCGAAGTCCCGGTTCCACACCCATGAGGGCTCATAGGCCTGGGAGAAACGTATGACTTGTTTGGGCCAAGCCTCGTAACAGGCGCTGAACGTCGTGTAGAAATTGGCAATGACAATATCGCCATAAGGGATATAAGAGGCACGCAGAGAAGGAATTCTAGTTAATTTGCAATGAATATCATAGACGACCGGTGCCTCTTCCGGTACGAGAACTTCAGTATCATGACCTCTGGCATGCAGCGCATTTGCCAGATCGGCCAAATTCTTACATCCCCCACCAAGATGCAGGGCACCTACTGGAATAACAACCTTCATGTTTGTCCCCCTTCAGTGAAATTCCCAACCATACCTACATCAGTATATAAAGCGAGGCTTCCAAAAGTAAGGGACAGGAGTTGAGATCTGCAATTATCATGACAAGCGTCTATACCTCTTTTATCAGCGTGAATAACCTAGTAGGACATAAAGAAGAGGTGACGTTCTATGCCGGATGTCGGAATTGTAATGCCCGTATATAAGCAAAAGCCGTCTTACCTGCGTGCAGCCATTCAATCCATCCTGAAGCAGTCTTATTCAAACTTCAAATTCATCATTGTTATCGACGGCGCGCCGGAAGTACGCAGTATTATCCAGCAGGAAACGCAGCATGACAAGCGGGTAACGATTATTATGAATGAACGAAATCAGGGTGTGGCCAAAACGTTGAACTGCGGGTTTGAACACCTCTATGCGGATACCGGAATTCAATATTTGACCTGGGTTTCCAGTGATAATATTTATTACCCCGATTACATCCGGCTTCAGCGCAGGCATCTGAGGAATGGACCGGAGCAGCTGGGGTTAATTTATACCTGTTTTCGCGAAATTGACGATAATGACCGCCCCGTTTATGACGATTTTCATACCGAAGAGATGAAAGTCTATCAAAAGAAACCGAAAGAAGAGCTTCTGGATTTCTGTCTGATCGGGCCTTCATTCATGTATAAGAGCATGTATGCGAAAGCCATCGACGGTTATGGCACGGAGCCTGTTGAAGATTACGAATACTGGCTCCGCCTGACGGAGCTTTGCGACATTGAGTACATTCCCCAAGTGCTTATGGATTATCGGGTGAATTCTGCTTTTAGCGTTTCTGCGCAGCTGCAGTCCAATCAGCAGCACCGCCGGTGGAGAAATGCCTATCAGATGGCCAAATTATCAGCCCGGCAGCGAAGGAATATACCTCTGGAGACTACGGTTTTGCATCCGGTAACAGACGGTTCGTCGAAATCTATCGATTTCATCGAACATTTGCTGGAGCAGTACTACAGCAACTTCCGTTTCATTGTGCTCGATTTGACTCCGGGTCGTCTTATCAAGAAGCCGCTTTCCGACATACCGGATCCGAAAATTCAGTATAAAACGATGCCGGGAATGAGTGAAAGGGAGGCGATCCTGCAAACCCTCCGTACCGTTCAGACTCCATTTACGATGGTATATGGCAAAGAGAAGCTGAGCATGTTTGATTTGCAGCGGTTAGCCATCCAATTGAGAAAATCGTCTGTCCCGTTCCTATCCGCTTATTTCACGCTAGGCGGTGATGCGATCGAATGCCGAATAAAGCCGAAGCCTGTGCCCTTAGAACCTGTTTTCAATGAGCTTTACAAAACGATAGTACTGAAAAAAGTGCTGGGCCTTAAATCATACTAACGAATAAATGAGGATTGCAAATGGCGAATTATCAAGTTACTCCAGGCGGTAATACGAAATTCGAACCGAGTGTGGCCGTTCATTTGCTTAGCCCCAATATCATTGTTGCAACAGCCACCGATAACACAACCGGCAGTCCGCTGGTAGGCTTATACAGGTCCATTGACGGGGGCGTCAACTGGGTAAATACGCTGCTGCCTATTCCCGCCGGATTTGCCGGCGCGGAAGCGGCGTTTGTCGCCTATGGCTTCGGCGATCTATTTATTGTCGTGGCACATGCTTTCCCCGTTGGCGCAGCAGGGACGGTAATCGTATATCGGTCGACGGACAGCGGAGCCACCTTCTCTGCTCCGGTGATCGTAAATCAAGGTTATGGAACGTTTATCAATAACGATGCGACCAGCATCAGGATAGACCGTGCGCAAAAGAGTCCCTACCAGGGGAATGTTTATCTTAATTATACCCGACAGACCAATATCGATTTTAACGGAAAATCCCTCGCCTTTTACCAGCGGTCTACGGATCAAGGCGTATCCTGGGATAACCCGAAGCTGATGTCGAATCCGGATGACACGGTGACGGAACGCCCGTTTACGGCAGTCGATTTGAACGGGAACGTCTACTTCTCGTGGATCGACGCTCCGCCCTCTGCACCGAGTTTCTACATCCGCCGGTCGTTTGATGGCGGAGGCTCTTTCGGACCGCAGATTTTGGTTTCGCCGGTGTCGTTTGTCCCGAGCCCGCTGCCGGTTTCGGGCTACGCCTTTCGCTGCCTGACCTGGCCGGCCATTGCGGTGGATACTTCCTTGAATCCCCTGACAAGCAACACGATCTATGCAGTTTGGCAGGATAACCGGCAGGGATATGCGGATATTTTCATGTCCAAGTCGCAGGACCTCGGAACGACCTGGAGTACGCCAAGGAGCGTAACCAATGCTACGTCCGGTTCGCAAAACTTCTTCCCGGCGATCGACGTATCCTCCCAGACGGGTGCGGTCAGAATCATCTACTACACGAACAAGCTGGACGGTTTTTTGCTGAATGTGTTTGTGGCCGA
This sequence comes from Paenibacillus solisilvae, assembly GCF_042656405.1. Taxonomy (NCBI): domain Bacteria; kingdom Bacillati; phylum Bacillota; class Bacilli; order Caryophanales; family Paenibacillaceae; genus Paenibacillus; species Paenibacillus solisilvae. The sequence goes on from NZ_JBHSOW010000127.1 coordinate 22,345, forward strand.
ATCCAATGACGGCGGCGCTACGTTTACGAACAGGCAGGTAACGACTGCATCCTCTAACCCGAACGCGGGAAGTCCGACGCCGGTCGTGCTCATCGGGGATTATATCGATGTCAGCATCGTTCCGACGGAAAGATTTATTGCGGTTTGGATGGATACGCGAACAGGCACCCAAACGATATTCGCCGGAAATTTGGATCCGTAATGGGAGAAGAGGTGATGAAATAAATGGTCAATGTTTTAGTAACCCCAAGCGCAAATATTAAGCAGGAACCGAGCGTGGCTGTCAATTATTTATCCCCGAACATCATGGTTGCCACCGCCACCGATTTTCTCAATGGTCCTCCGGCAACTGGCGTGTATCGCTCCTTAGACGGGGGAATGACTTGGAACAGCACGATTCTCCCGTTCCCGGCCGGGTTTACCGGAGCGACTTCGAACGTTGTCGCCTACGCTTTTCCTACTACGTTCATTGTAGCTGCTTATGTATTCTCGCCGGCGCTCAACGGTTCGGCCGTCATTTACCGGTCTACGGACAATGGCGCGACCTACTCGGCGCCCACCATCGCGGCACCGGGCTACGGGACGTTTACCAATAACGCGGAAGTGAATCTCACGATCGATAAAGCGCAGGCCAGCTCCTTCCTGGGATTCGTTTATTTAACGTACACCCATCAAGTGAATATCGACATCGTCGGAGGGAGTGTGATCTTCTTCCAGCGATCGGTAAATGCAGGAGTCACCTGGCAGACGCCGGTCCTTATCTCGAATGAAGCGGACTATGTCTCAAGATCGCAAACGGCTGTCGGCTTTACGGGAATCGTCTACGTCGCTTATATTACGTTAAGTCCGACCGTGACCTTTAAAGTGCGCCGTTCGCTTAACGGCGGCGTCAGCTTCGAACCTACTGTATCGGTGTCGCAAGTCGATCTTGTTCCGACTACGCTGCCCGTTCCCGGATACGCCTTCCTGGTGCTGACGTCGGCCAACATCGCGACGGATACGTCGTCGATGCCAACCAACGGTAACGTCTACGCCGTATGGCAGGACAACCGCCTCGGTTATGCCGACATCTTCCTGTCGAGATCCGTCAATGACGGACTTACCTGGAGCACGCCGATTAGAGTGACGAACGCTCCTGCGGGATCGCAAAATTTCTTCCCGTCCATCGACGTATCGCCGAAAACCGGAGAAATCAATATCATCTATTACTCCAACCAGTTAAACGGGTTTCTGCTGGATGTCTTTCTCTCCCAATCTACCGACGGCGGGCTAAACTTTATTAACACCCGGATTACGACGACCTCATTCGATCCTAATGCAGGCAGTGCGATCCCCACGGCATCCATCGGAAACTATATAACGGTGTCCGTCATTCCCCCCAGCCAGCGTGTGGCGGTATGGACAGACACCAGAACGGGTCAACAGAAAATCTTTGCGGGACCATGAAAAAGGCGATCGAACCGGGGCCGGCACCGGAGCTCGATCGCCGCTTCATTCGCCTTAATTGGGACAAGCGAGCAAGGCTTGTCTCTTTTTAGAACAAAGCTTGACTGGTGTGATTAGGAAGGTGAAAGCGCGGAAATCGTGTTAAGCTCGGAATGAAGTACCCGCTGTTCTTGAACGATATTGCCGAATTCATCCAATCCGTACGATGATAGGATAACATCATTTGGTGTCGCGCTCGATACATTGTACTGAACTTCGTATGCCAGAACCCCCTGTACGAAGAATACAGCCCGTCTGATGGAATTGACAGGAAGGGTAAATGCGTTGACATACAGCGGAATTTTCACATCCGGTGATTGCGAGTAAAAAATTTTAACCAGCACCGTAGCTGCGTTGGACTGGTTTTCGTTGACAAGATTGAGTACAACGTTCGTAGCCGCGGTACCGGTATTTCTTGTATTTGTAATATAGCCTGTTGTTAATGCCATTTTGTCTCACCTCCTTTACCGGTTAGTGTCCGATTGTTAGTCGGAGAATACTTGGATGTTGAAACTTTCAGGACCGACACGAATCGTGCCAAGAGCACTAGATTCAGATTCTGCGCTTCGGAAAAAATAATAAGGTCAGAAGGCGTGGTTCCTCTTACTGCCGTTATAGTAGGGATGTTTTTGCGTATCCTCCTTTCTGCTATAGCATATGAGAGAAAGAGGGGAAAGTGTGGGTAAGCGCGGTGAATCCAGACCTATTTATAGTAAAATTTGCTATTTTACAAGACGGTTTGCCGAAATGTCCAAGCGCATGGGGAGAAACGGGGATGACCGACTTCGGCGAAAGGGAGTGAGATTGTTTTCTCCTATCGGACGGTCGGCACTTGATGGATCAGCCAGCCCCGATCTATTGTCAACGATGAGGTAATCTGGCATATTGAGAGTGACGGATGCGCTCAAATGCCATAGGCCATCCGCTTACTCCGAATGACTGCAGAATTAGGAAAGGGGATGAGAACCCATGCTCAAGGGGAATCCACAAGTGCTTCCGGCGGTTCGGAAAATAAAGGATATGGAGGCACTGCTAGACTCGCCTTTTGAGTATATGGTGCTGCTAGGCGGCCATTTGGGCCAGCTCAAAAGCATGGTTGATTTGGCCCGGCAGAACGGGAAACACATACTGCTCCATGCGGATCTTATCGATGGCTTAAAAAATGATGAGTATGCTGCCGAATTTCTGTGCCAGTCCATCAGACCGGCGGGGCTAATCTCCACTAGAGCCAGCGTTATGAAACGCACGAAGCAGAACAAGCTGATTGCGATACAGCGGCTGTTTCTCATTGATTCCGATGCGATTGAGCATAGCTATGCTCTTCTTGAGAAAACGCAGCCTGACTATATTGAAGTGCTCCCGGGCATTATGCCGACTATGATACAAGAGGTTAAGGAGAGAACCGGAATTCCCGTCATTGCGGGCGGACTGATTCGTACCCAGCAGCATATTCACGATGCGCTTGGTGCAGGAGCATCGGCGATAACGACCTCCCGCAGAGAACTGTGGACAGAATGGCTGAAGGCAGATAAAACGGTAAAATAACGTACTCTGAACATGGAGAGGGGATCGATGATTTGGAAACCTATATGCTGGCGCTGGATCAAGGAACGACCAGCACACGCGCTATGCTGGTGGATCGCCAAGGACTTATCGCATGCATGGTTCAGGAGGAGCTTAAGCTTCAATATCCCGAACCTGGCTGGGTAGAGGTTGATGCGGATGTTATATGGGAGTCGGCCCAGAGCGTCATAAGGAAACTGCTTGCAGAATCGGGCGTCGACGCCAGCCGGATCATGGGCCTTGGCATCACCAATCAGCGTGAGACGACTGTGATTTGGGACCGGGCAACAGGCAAGCCCATTCATCCTGCGGTTGTATGGCAGTCAAGACAATCGTCGGGTATTTGCGACCAGTTGAAGGCGCAGGGGCATGAGCAGACCTTTACCGAGCGGACTGGTCTGCTCATCGACGCTTATTTCTCGGGTACGAAGGTGACCTGGCTGCTGGATCAAGTACAAGGCGCCCGGGAACGAGCGCAGCGGGGCGAGCTGTTATTCGGCACGATCGATACCTGGCTCATCTGGAAGCTCACGGGCGGAAACGTTCACGTAACGGATGTGTCGAATGCCTCGCGCACGCTGATGTATAACATTCATGAGCGGCAGTGGGATGTAGAGCTGCTTCGTCTGCTTGACGTTCCGGCGGCTGTACTGCCGAAGGTATCCTCCTCCTCTGAAGTGTACGGATATACAGAGCCGAGCTTATTCGGTCATCCGATACCGATTTCCGGAGCAGCAGGCGATCAGCAGGCGGCGCTGTTCGGACAGAACTGCTTTTCCGCCGGAAGCGCCAAGAATACGTATGGCACCGGCTGTTTTATGCTTATGAATACGGGGACAACCGCAATCGCATCGAAGCGCGGGCTGCTGACGACTATTGCCTGGGAGCTGGACGGACGCTTGGAATATGCGCTTGAGGGGAGCGTATTTATTGCGGGGGCAGCCATTCAATGGCTCCGGGACGGGCTGGAAATTATTGATTCAGCCGCAGAGTCGGAGAGCGTTGCTGCAGAGGCTGCCTCGTCGGAAGGCGTATACGTCGTACCGGCCTTCGTAGGGCTGGGCACCCCTTATTGGAACAGTGACGTTCGCGGTTCAGTATTCGGCTTGACCCGCGGCACGACGAAGGCGCATTTTGTCCGTGCGGTGCTTGAGTCGCTTGCCTATCAGACGAAGGATTTGCTCGTTGTTATGGAGGAAGAGGCAGGGATTACGCTGGAGGCGCTCGCAGTCGACGGCGGTGCAGTTGAGAATAATCTGCTCATGCAGTTCCAGAGTGACATGCTTGAAGTACCGGTGGTGCGGCCAGTGATTGGCGAATCGACCGCGCTGGGAGCAGCTTTCCTCGCAGGGCTTGCAGTCGGATATTGGGAGAGCAAGGAAGAAATCGCCAAGCTGCGCCAGGTCGACAGGGTGTTTCAGCCGGCGATGGACCAAGCACAGCGGCAAGCCCTTTATGGCGGATGGAAGCGAGCGGTGCAGGCGGCCATAGCTTTTGCTTAATACAGGTGTTATACTACTTATAAGTTAATACGGGTTGGAGACATGGAGAAACCACGAAGACCGCTTTCGCGCCTGCCAAGGTGACGATAGCCGTTTTTGTGGTTTTTTTGTTTGTTGACACATTCACCAATGCGTTACAGGAGGCAAATGATGACCGTTACGAAGATTAAAGCAACTTCTTTTACTGCAAAGGAAAGATTGGGGCTGCTTGCTGAGATGGAGCGGGAGCCTGTTGATGTACTTATTATTGGAGGCGGCATAACCGGCGCTGGAATTGCGCTTGATGCGGCGAACCGCGGGCTGCGTACGGCGCTCGTGGACATGCAGGATTTTGCAGCGGGCACTTCAAGTCGTTCGACGAAGCTGGTGCATGGCGGGCTCCGTTATTTGAAGCAGCTTGAAATAGGCGTTGTAGCTGAGGTTGGCAAAGAAAGGGCGATCGTATACGAGAACGGTCCGCATGTCACGACACCGGAATGGATGCTGCTCCCTCTGTATGCAGGCGGGACATTTGGGCCGTTATCCACATCGGTCGGGCTGCGGCTGTATGATTTTCTTGCAGGTGTCAAACGCAAAGAACGGCGCTCGATGCTGAGCCCTAAGGAGACGTTATCCAAAGAGCCGCTGCTGAAGAAGGAGGGCTTGAAGGGCGGGGGGTATTATGTCGAATACCGGACCGATGATGCGCGTCTGACCATTGAGGTGATGAAGAAAGCAGCGGAATGCGGAGCCCTTGCCGTCAATTATGCAAAGGTGGAATCCTTCATCTACGAGCAGAGCGGCCGACTAACAGGCGCGGTCATTCGCGACGAAATCAGCGGCAGCACCTGCCGGATTACAGCGGCCAAGATCGTGAATGCGACGGGACCTTGGGTCGATAATCTGCGTGAGCTTGACCGCTCCAAGCAGGGGAAGACGCTGCGCTTGACCAAGGGTGTTCATCTCGTATTCGACGGCAGGCGGTTCCCGCTTCAGCAGGCTGTCTATTTTGACACACCTGACGGACGCATGGTGTTCGCGGTTCCACGCGGGGGCAAGACTTATTTTGGCACGACGGATACGAATTATAAAGGCGATACGGCTAATCCGCGGATGACTATAACAGATCGAACATACTTGCTGGAGGCAGCTAATTTCATGTTTCCAGGTCTGAAACTGGATGAGAAGGATGTGGAGTCCAGCTGGGCGGGACTTCGTCCTCTGATTCAGCAGGAGGGAAAGTCGCCCTCGGAGATTTCCCGAAGAGATGAGATATTTGTATCCGAATCCGGGCTGATTTCCATTGCAGGCGGGAAGCTGACCGGGTATCGCAAAATGGCTCAGACCGTCGTCGATAAGGTATCTGAGCTGCTTGCTCAGGAAGGCCGTATTCCGGCTCAAGCTGAAGCTGGCACAAAAGATTTACGGATCTCCGGCGGTGATGTCGGAGGATCGGAAGGCTATGAAGCATTCGTCAAAGCGAAGATGCAAAGTGGTGCCAGCCGGGGGTTTGCAGAAGAGGAAGCAAGGTTTCTGGCCGCCCGTTACGGCTCGAATGTCGATCAGCTGTTCGAACTGGCTGATCAGGTTCGCCAGGAGGAAGCGGCCTATGGGCTTCCGCTCGTGCTGGCGGTTCAACTGCGCTACTCGCTGGAATATGAGATGGTGGTGAAACCAGTCGATTTCTTCATCCGGCGGACGGGTGATATGTTTTTCCATATTGATCATGTGAAGCAGTGGAAGGAGCCTATTCTTGCCGCGATGGCGGACCGGTTAGGCTGGACAGCAGAGCAGCAAACGCTGTATGCCCGGGAGCTTGAAGAGAAGCTCACAGAAGCGGTTGAACCGCTGGCTGAATAAATAAGGCAATAAAGAGATGGAGCAGCAATTTTGCGTTTTTTCGGGGCAATATCCATAATGGATGATGACCTCGAATATAGCTACAAAGCAACTTTGCAACTGAGCAACTTAGCAACTGGGCAACTCAGTAACTCAGTAACTCAGTAACTCTGGAACAAAGTAACCTAGCAATTCGGCAACTTAAGAACTCAGCAATATAGTAACCTAGCAATTCGGCAACCCAGCAACTTAGCAACTTAGCAACTTAGCAACCTAGCAACCTAGCAACCCAGCAACTTAGCAACTCAGCAGCTCAGCAACTCAGCAACTCAGCAGCTCAGCAACCCAGCAAACCAACAAACCAACAAACCAACAAACCAACAAACCCAATAACGCAGCAGCTCGGCTTCCACGTCTGCTGCAAGAACAGCTCCATACTGGATATATACAGTTATTTTGCCCTTTAATTGATTGGAAAGAGCCCTATACTGGATTTTCGCAGTTAAAATGCCGTAATTTGCCTCAGAAAGCGACAATGGTCTGAAATAACTGTATGCAATGCAGTATAGCTGCCTAAAGGTGTTCAATATGGCTCTCTATACTGTACGGAATCCAGTTTAGATTTCCATCACGCAAGGACAAAGAGTGCAGGGGGTTGTTAACATAGAAACAAAAGAATCTAAAAGAATCGGAAACAAAAGCGGCTGCGCAGGATATCCTGTGCAGCCGCTTTTTGTTGAAAATAAATGTTCAGTTTGTAAGGTCCAGGTATGTCGGCAAACGGAGTTTTTTCGCTAGTCTGACACCTTTTCTTTTGCCTGCTGTCAATCTTATTGAAATCCTCGTTTGGTCCCGTTGGTGAGAATCGGGAGCGTTTTAATTCCGCTAATCATGCTTGAGCTGCAAATAGGACAGGAAGGCTGCTCCCCGAATGAGAAATCATCCCTCATCCAGCACGTACACCCATCATTACTGCATGTCCATATGGACGTATCTTCCTCGGGAATTGGCTCAATATGCTTCTTAGAGAAATGGATGATCATGACCTCCTTAAAGTTTTACGAAGTAAAGCGACTCCGTAAGCATGGGCTTAGTTTCTGCGGGGCAACCGCCTGCTGATGCCGCGCCGGATTTTCAGAAACATCCAGCAAAAACTCGCACCGAAAGACAGCGCTCACCCCGCATGCATCAGCTTCTTTCTAATATGTGTTCAGCTTGCCATAATTATGCATCCCATGCATCCGCCTTAGGGTTAAACGCCAATTTTTTTACTCTGACGGACAAGTGACCATGAGCCTTGCCTGTCACTAGCATATATATGAAGACAGAAAGTAGATAAGGCAGGGGAGTGTGCGATGTTAGTAAAGAAACAAGCTTTCTCCGCTGCGGCGGAAAAAGGATATCTCTTAGGCTATGAGCAGGGACTGCGGGATGGGGCATGCGAGTCGCTTGTTCGCCTCATTCAGCCCGCTGCGCCTATTAAACATGATGTGTGTATCCTCTATATTCCGCAAGGCTTCGAGGCTATTGATCAAGGGATTTTGGAGGCCCTCCGGCAATCTGTGCGGGAGGTTCATGTGGCGGATTCGAAACAGATGGCAGAGCAGGCATCGCTCATTCGCCCGGATTGGATGCTTGTATTGAATGGGCTGCATGTTTTTCCAGAGAATCATCTGGAACAAATTGATCAGATTCGTGCAATGGGCATTCAAACCGCAATATGGTTTGCAGACGACCCCTATGTAACGGAAGAAACGATTACCATTGCCCCTCGCTATGATGCGGTGCTCACCCATGAGCTAAGCACCGTTCAATTATATCTGGATCTCGGCTGCCGATCCGTACATTACATGCCCCTCGCCGTTCATCCGGGCTGGTTTAAGCCGATGAGAGTTGAGGAGAAATACCGCAGTGATATTTGTTTTATTGGGCAAGCATTCTGGAACCGCGTGGAATTATTCGACGCTCTGGCTCCTTACTTGGCAGGTAAACGCGTATTCATCGCTGGCGGGCTGTGGGACAGGATGAAGAACTACTCCATGCTAAAGCCATTCATTCGGATGGGATGGCTGCCTGTGGAGGAATCGATTCGCTATTACAACGGCGCCAAAATCGTCATTAATCTGCATCGAACGACGGAAGCGGGGAGCGATAACCGCAATACATTGAATTTGCCGGGAAGGTCCATTAATCCAAGAACCTATGAAATTGCCGCCTGCGGCACGCTTCAATTAACTGATCAGCGCGAAGATTTACCTCATTATTATCGAGTGGGCTTAGAGCTGGATACCTTCAAGACAGCAGAGGAGCTTCAATCGAAAATGGCCTATTACCTGAAGCATGAAGATGAGCGCAGAGCAATGGCGCTGCGCGGACTGAGAAGAACGCTGCAGGAGCATACGTTCACGACCAGGGTGCAGCAGCTTGCTGCAGTGCTTTCCTGGTGAAGGTACGGATTCGTAATAAGAGCAGGAAAGGAGTGAAGGTAATGGCAGCATCAACACAAAAACGCCGCCATGTTGTTCCGGTTTCCAAACCAAGCTCCAGGCTTAGAGACGTAGCCAAAGGCAGAGCGGATGGTTACCGGCTTGGCTGGGAACACGGTCATTGGTATGGGAAATGCGAGTCCGTCCTCATACCTGCATTGTCACAGCAGCCAGCGCAAATGCGGCCTATACATGTGCTCTTCGTCGCTACAGGCAAGGGATTTCCTTACTCGCCGCTCGATGAGGCCATATCCTCCACATTGAGAGGACTCGTTACACAATTAACCATTACTGATTCCAAACAGCCGGTGGCTGAGATCGCAATACGCATTCGCCCTGACATCGTCATTGTTCTTGACGGACTTATGTTCGATGTGGCGCAAATCAGTGCCATTCGGAGCCATGGCATTCGGACCGCAATCTGGTTTACGGATGATCCCTATTATACGGATATGACCTCGTCAATTGCTCTCCACTATGACGATGTATTTACGCTGGAGCTGAATTGCGTGGATTTTTACCGCAATCTTGGCTGCAATCGCGTCCATTATTTACCCCTCGGGACTTATCCGGCGGAATTCAGACCGCGTAATCCGGAGCGCAAACTTCGCCATGATGTTTGCTTTATTGGATCGGCGTATTGGAATCGTGTTGGCTTCTTTGATCAAGTGACGCCCTATTTGGCCACAAAGGACACTCATATATCGGGTATTTGGTGGGAGCGGCTGCGTGATTTTAACCTGTTGAAAAATAAAATTGAGCTCGGCCGCTGGATGGGACCGCAGGAAACGGCAGGCATGTATAACGGGGCGAAAATCGTCATCAACATGCACCGGTCGCATGATGATGAAACGTTCAACAATAACAGCGCGGGGATTATGGCTGTTTCGCCAAATCCGCGAACCTTTGAAATTGCCTCCTGCGGAACTTTGCAGCTAACGGACGTTCGGGATGATCTCGTATCCTTCTATACGCCTGGGGTGGATATCGTAACCTATTCATCGCCGCAGGAAATGATAGAGAAGATTGAATATTACCTGAATCATGAAGACGAGCGGCGTGAAATCGCAATTCGCGGGATGGAACGGACACTGCGCCAGCATACCTATGCAAACCGGCTGGATATGATGCTCAATCTGCTGTATCCGGGTTAGGCAATATCACTCCGGTGTTTGATGCGGATGGGGGCAATGGCGACATTTGTGCGCTTGTAAAGGGTTCATCTGTCGTGCCGATTCAATTGCCCTCGCAATATATTGTAAGAAGTAGTTTGCTTACGCAAACGAAGCTGATGCTTCCGAAGTATTCTGATTTTGCAAACCAAGCTTATGCTTTCGAAGTCGTTTGCTCCGCAAACTTTTAGGAGGTGAGAGCCAGCTCGTTGATCACGGGTGTGGCGAGCCGCTTGAAATCGATAAAGCCCAAGGTGCTTGTATTCTCGCATATTTGCAGTCCGCAATTCGTTACGGGTGCTGAGAAGCTTCTGCTGTTCATGCTGCGTGAGATGCTGCCCTCCTTCTCGTGTACGCTCATCGTTCCGAATGAAGGAATTATTGCGGAGCAGGCCAGAAAGCTGGGCATCCGTGTTATCGTTCAGAATATTCCTCTAGTTGTGTCCCTCTATCTAGCACTCTCTCATATGAACGACGAAGTTTCTAAGAACACACAAGGCCCGGAATGGGCGGAGCTCCTCTTCCTGATTCACAGAGAGCGGCCGGATGCCATCATTACGAATACCTGTGTTCATCCGCTGCCGGCGATGGCTGCCAAATCACTCGGCGTCCCGGTTATCTGGACCGTGATGGAGGCCCTTCGCGAAACGCCTTATACATCGATGGCTGTGGCCATCTTCGAACAATATGCCGATTACGTCATCGGTATTTCTGAAGCGACACTCGCCTCGCTCCGAACCCCGGTCTTACTGCCCAAAACGACCTTAATTCCCCCCTCTTGGGACCATGCGGAGCTCAGGCCGGATACTTGGACCGAGCAGCGGCATTTACGCAGAAGCAGGCTTGGGATTTCGGAGGGGCATAAGCTGATCGGTTATATCTCCTCTTCTATTTTCGAGGCGAAAGGCCTTGAGCATTTTATGCAGATGGCGGTGCCAGTTGCTGAACGGTTTCCGCAAGCGATGTTTCTCATCGTCGGTAACCCTGTAGACAGCGGCTACTTCGAACGGTGCTTGGATCACGCCCGGGCGAAGAATGTATTGGAACGGTTCAGATGGATTCGGTTTGAAGAGCAGGTCGAGACCATTTATCCGGCTATGGATATATTGGTTGTTCCCAGCCTGACCGTCGAAGGTTTCGGCATGACGGCGCTTGAAGGCATGGTCTTCGGAAAGCCAGTCGTCGTATACGGCTCAGGAGGTTTGACTGAAATTGGAGCGGCGACTGGTAATATGGCTTACGTTGTTCCGGTAGGTGAGACGGACGGATTGTTCGGCAAAGTCAGTGAACTGCTTGGGGATGAGGCGCTGTTCTTGTCAATCGGAGCCCGGAATGCGCAGATGTCGATCGCAGCATTCGGTGTCGATGTATATCGCAAGCGATTGCGTAAGTTTATCGAATCGTTGAAGCTTCAGGGCTATAATCCGCCGCGTATCGTGCGGGGCAGTACGCCGAACGTCTATCTATTCGAGAACGGAGTGCTTCGTCCGTTTAATTCCGAGCGCGCTTTTCTGCTTAAAGGCTACAGCTTTGATCAGGTGTATCAAACAATGGATGCTTTCATCGCGGCGTTTCCGCACGGTGCCCCGATCGGGAAGCTACTGCACCGGGCTGCGAGGGGGAAAAGAAGTAAACTCCGAAAAGGCTCCCGGACCCGAAGAAGGCGCTTATCAGCCAAACGCAGCTCAAGACGGGTCGCCAGACGCATTACCAGATCCTCACCCGGGCGAAAGCAGGCAGGACATAAGCGGGCAGGACGCAAGTCACGATAAATTTCTACAGGCAGGAGGGAGCTTTCATGCGCGTTGTAACAATCTTGGGCACGCGCCCAGAAATTATTCGACTGAGTCTTATCCTTCAGAAGCTGGATACGCTTGCCTCTGAGCATGTGCTCGTGCATACAGGGCAGAATTTCTCGCCTGCACTTAGTGATATTTTTTTCCAGGAGCTCGGATTGAGGCAGCCTGATTATCTGCTCAGCGGGTCCAGACAAACGCTTGGCGGCCAGCTGTCTATCATGTTTGGTGAGGTCGAACGGATTCTATTGACCCATAAGCCGGATGTCGTGCTGCTGCTCGGCGATACCAACAGTGCGCTCTGTGCCATAATCGCAGAGCGAATGGGGATTCCGGTGGCGCATATGGAGGCCGGGAACCGCTGCTTCGATCTCTCGGTACCGGAGGAGAAGAACAGACGCATTATCGACGCAGTATCTTCAATCAATATGCCTTACACCGCGTACAGCAAGAACAATCTGCTCCGCGAAGGATTCCCGAGCAATCGAATTATCCTTACCGGTAATCCGATTCATGAGGTGATAACCCATTATAAGTCCCATATTGACAGCAGTGACGTGCTGGGCAGACTGGGGCTTGAACCGGGCCGGTATATGATCGTAACCGCACACAGAGCTGAGAATGTGGATGATCCGGAGCGGTTAACCGGTATTCTGGATGGGCTTAATCGATTGGCCAGGCGTTTCGATGTTCGGATGATATGCAGTGTTCATCCGCGCACCCGTTCACGAATCGAAAGCGGCAGCGTACAGGTGGAGATGGACAGCAGGGTTGAATTTTACGAGCCATTCGGATTTTTTGATTTTGTCAAACTGGAGCAGCATGCCGTATGTGCAATTACGGACAGCGGGACGGTTCAGGAGGAATGCTGCCTCTTCGGCGTTCCGACAGTGACGATCCGCCAGACGACGGAACGTCCGGAAACCATTGATTGCGGCAGTAATGTGGTATGCGGCCTGAAGGCGCAGCGGATTGAAGAAGCGGCTGCTGTCATGATGGCAGTTCCTGCTCATTGGAAGTGTCCGGATGGTTATTTGGATACGAATGTGTCGGATAAAGTGGTTAAATTTGTGCTTGGAGGGAAATGGGATGTTTACTAATCAGCGGATTTTAGTAACGGGCGGTACCGGTTCATGGGGGTATGAACTGATCCGGCAGCTGCTTCAACTGCAGCCGAAGCAGATTATCATATTCTCACGCAATGAATCCAGTCAGGTGACGATGAGCCGGACATTTGAGGATCCGAGGCTTAGCTTCTGCATCGGTGATATCCGCGACAAGGAAGCGTTAATGAGAGCATGTGAGCGTGTCGATTATGTGTTCCATCTGGCTGCGCTTAAACATGTGCCTGTCTGCGAGGATCAGCCTTACGAGGCGCTTAAAACAAATGTCATCGGCACGCAGAACGTTATCGAGGCAGCAATTGCCAACCACGTGAAACGCGTCATCTATATCTCGACTGATAAAGCAGCCAATCCTTCTAACTTCTACGGAATGACCAAAGCCATCGGCGAGAAGCTGATCGTCTATGCGAACCTGCTTCATTCGGATACCACCTTTGTCTGTGTGCGCGGCGGCAATGTGCTTGGCACGAACGGAAGCGTGATTCACCTGTTCATGAATCAGATTAAGACCAAGCAGCAGGTCAGCATTACAGATATGAAAATGACCCGCTTCTTCTTGACCCTTCAGGATGCGATCGGTCTGCTCTTCAAAGCGTCGGAGGAAAGCCGGGGCGGTGAGATCTTCGTCATGACGATGCCGACCTGCCGGATTGTGGATCTGGCTGAGGTGCTGATGGATGCGATGGGTGTACAGGCGGCTATGGTCGAGAGCGGCATTCGGCCAGGTGAGAAAATACATGAAATTCTGCTGACCGATCATGAGAGCACGACGACGATTGTGTACGACGAGGAATACTTGGTCATACTGCCGACCATTGACATCCCGGGCCTTCGCCAGCATTACAGCAGCTATCCGAAGGTGGACTTCGAAAGCTACAGCTCCAGCCAGTCTCTGCTCAGCAAAGAAGAAATCCATTCCATGCTCGTTCGCGGAGGGTTCTTGGTATGAAACTCCTGATTATCGGTGGGCGCGGAATGGCGGGTCATGTGCTGGTCCGGTATTTTCAATCCGAACCGGGCTGGACGGTAGATTACACGACAAGGTCGCCGGAGGATCGCGACGGTCACTTTCTTGAAGCGACAGACAGCGAAGCGGTGGCTGTCCTTCTAAACGAGCTGAGGCCGAATATTATCATCAATGCAGCCGGAGTACTCAACCAAGATGCCGAAGATCATCCGCTGCTGGCGTACCAGGTGAACGGTTTGCTGCCGCACTGGCTGCGCCATCAGGCCGATCAGATCGGTGCGCGTCTTATTCACATCAGCTCTGACTGCGTGTTCAATGGAATACGCGGTCAGTATTGCGAGGACGACCGTCCGGACGGAACGAGCGTATATGCGCGTTCGAAGTCGCTTGGCGAAATCCATGACCAGCGCCATTTGACGATTCGGACTTCTATTATCGGTCCGGAGATCCGCATGTACGGAATCGGACTGCTGCAGTGGTTCCTCAGTCAGAGGGACACGGTTAACGGTTACGGCCGGGTATGGTGGAATGGGGTAACTACGCTCGAGCTGGCCAAAGCCATTGAGTATGCAATTGAAAGGCCGAAGATCGGCGGCCTTATCCATCTGACAGCTTCGGAAACCGTCACGAAGCTGGAGCTGTTAACTTTATTCCGTGATGTGTTTAATCGTTTCTCTGTGATCATCAAGCCGGATTATCGCGTGAATATTGATCGTACCCTTCAATGCACGCGTCAAGACTGGCATTATGAAACGCCGAGGTACAGAGTTATGCTGGAAGAGTTGGCTCGATGGATGAAGAAAGCATGAGCCGCCCGCGCCTCGTCATTACGGGCGCTGGCGGCTTTAGCGGCGAGCATGCTTGCCGTCATTTCTCTTCGCAGGGCTGGGAGGTAACGGCTGTACTTAGGGAGCAGGCATCGGATCAGGCGCCGGCCTGGCTTCAGCAGGTAGAGACTGTTGCTTACTGTGATTTGTCCTCGCGTCAGGAGACGGAGACGCTGATCCAACTCACGCGTCCTGAATATGTTCTGCATCTGGCAGGCATGAATGCCGTCGCTTCCTCCTGGAAGGATCCGATTGCCGCCCTTCAGAGTAATGTTATGGGAACCGTTCATCTATTGGAAGCTGTAAGGCAGCTGAATGAATCCCTTCATCAGAAGAGTTCCAGCGGTAACGGCAGTCAGGCTTCACAAGCGTGCCGAATATTGGTCATCGGCTCGATGCTGCGGTTCAAATTGCCTTTGACGGCAGACTCGGAAGGTCCGCCGCATCCCTACAGCCTGAGTAAAACCATGCAGGTATTGGCTGCCCAGAGCTGGGCTTCCCTATACGGGCTGGAGGTTATCGCCGCAGAACCGGCTAATCTCATCGGCCCGGGCCGATCCACCGGCTTATGCACGCTGCTTGCCCGTTTCGCTGCGGAGACGGAGCGTGCCGCAGCAGGCGGCATGCAGCAGCCCGGACCGTTTAAACTCTCATCGCGAACCGAAACACGGGATCTGCTTGATGTTCGCGATGCCGTCCGTGCTTACGAGCTGCTGCTCCGATCGGGTGTTCGCGGCCGCGTTTATCCGGTTACATCCGGAAGGCTGCGGACGATCGGCGAGCTGGCGGACCGATTCGATCAGATTGCAGCGGTTCCCCTTCACTGGGAGGTGGGACAGTCGCAGGCCCCGTCACCGGTTCCCGATTCGCCTGCTGCGATCCGGGAGCTTGGCTGGCATCCGCAAATTACCATTGAGCAATCGATCAGCGATGTGCTGGAATACGCAAGAAGTCGTCATTAACTAACTTTAAGGGGGCTCGTGAATGGGAGCACATCACCCGAAAGTAACGATCGTCATTCCTTTTTATAATGATCCTTATATACGGGAAGCCGTAGAAAGCGCGCTGTCACAAACCTATCAGAATGTGGAGATCATTGTGGTGGATGACGGTTCCACCCTTCATGCGGATAAGCTGGACAATTACAAGCAGCATATTTATTATTTGGGGAAATCCAATGGCGGTACGGCAAGTGCGCTCAATTACGGTTTTCGATATGCATCCGGAGAATATATCGCATGGCTTAGCTCGGATGACCGCTTCTATCCAGGCAAAATAAAACGTCAGGTTGAAGCTATGCAGCAGCAGGGAGCGCTGATTTCCCATACAGGCTTTGACATTATAGACGCAGGCGGGAAAATGACGCAGCTTAATGTGATTCCACCCAGAAGTGAAAGCGGCGACTTCTACCGGGCACTGCTCAGCAGCAATCCGATTAACGGTTGTACCGTCATGATGAGCAAAGCCTTATTTCGTAAGGTAGGAGATTTCGATGAATCGCTGCCTTTTACGCATGATCTGGATTATTGGTATCGCGTGCTGCTCAGCGGCGTTCCGTTTCTTCGGATAGCCGAGCCGCTCAGCGCGTACCGCCGGCATACGGAGATGGGGTCCGTGCGTCACAAGGATGCAATCGGGCTTGAAGTGAAAATGACGTTTGCTAAATATGAGAAGCGATGGCAGGCTTACACGAAGCAGCTTGGCTTTCTGCAGGAGCCTGCACGAGCCTTGTCCCAAAAAAGAAAACGGTAAAAGAAAGCTGCAGCGATCGAGGCATAGGAAGCCGGGTATGCCCTTCGATGCGCTGCAGCTTTTTTTGGCCGATTAAGGCTGTTCACCGGGTTTCCCGCTGACTCCGGAGCGGGAGGGACAAGCTCAACTTATCAGGCATCCAGGAATGCCCAGGCTCTTTTGCGCCGCTCAGAAGCTCATCTAAGCCCCTGAATCATAAAGAGAACCGGATCGCTGTCATCAATCTCCGGAGCTGCCGCAGCGCGCAGAAGGAAGTGATGACGGCCTTATCGCAGGGTTCCGCCCCGCCTCCGATCACGCCCCTGCTGCACATCCCCCCGCAGCCGCTTACCCCAGCTTCATCATCCAGGCAGCTGTGCCAGCAGGGCATTCATCTGAAATGCATACTGTTGGCTGACATTCTGAGCTTCTAACAGAATAGTGTTGAAATGCTTAGCTGTCCCCATCTGTGTATGGCGGCGATAAACGGTAAGCGGCTCATTGATATAATGAAAATCAACCTGTGACAGCACCACTCGAACCCATAGCTCATAGTCATGCGTGTAAGGAAGCGATTGGTTGAACCAGCCAATCGATTCGATGAGATGTTTAGTCATCATTACCGTACAGCCGTTTACAGGACAGCCATTCTTCAGGGAGTTGATAAAGGCTTTGGCTGTCGGGTATTTCATCGCTGCCGCTCTTTGCGTAACCGTGCCATGCTCATTCATTATATCGTAATCGGTATGGCTGATTTGCGCATTCATCTGTTCCATATAAGCGACCTGCTTCGTAACCTTATCCGGCATGAAGCGGTCATCTGAGCTCAGCCAGGCGACGTATTTGCCGCTTGCCATCTGGATACCGTAGTTGAGTGCACTTGCGGTGCCCCCGTTAGCTTTGCCTAAGTAAATAATGCGGGAACGATAAGGATCGAGCCTGCTTTGATGCTCGGTCGAACCGTCATCTACGACAATAATTTCAATGTTCGGATACGTCTGATAGAGTGCGCTGACAACCGCTTGATCGATAAAAGGATCGTTATAAAAAGGGATAATAATAGACACTTTAGGCAGCATGACTTTTCACCTCGTGAATTCATTTCTTCTCTTCTCTTACTATATGGGGACAGGGCATTTAGAGACACGTCAAATGCTCGCATGCAGATGACTATTTTGAGCGAAATGGCGCAAAGCATAGGCAGAATCCAGTACATTTGCAATCCGTTTTCATAGAATAGGGTAAATCAAAGTGAGGAGAGGGGATATGCATGAAAGCAGTAGTGACGGGCGGCGCTGGTTTTATTGGATCACGATTATCTGCGGCTTTACATAAAGAAGGCCACGAGGTCATCGTAATCGACGATTTATCCAGCGGTTCACCTAAGGATCTGCCAAACGGTCTAAGGCTGGTGAAAATGAATATCTGTGATACCGCTCTTCCGGCGATTCTAGCGGATGAGCACCCTGATATTGTTTACCATTTGGCATCACAAGGAGAAATGAGCCGGACTATTCTTGATCCGATCGCGGATCTGACGACGAATATAGTCGGTACGCTGAGAGTTCTGGAAGGATGCCGCCAAGCCTCAAGCTGCAAAATTGTACTAGCCTCCACAGCAGCGGTATTTGGAGAGGTTAAGCCATTTCGGGTAAGTGAAGATACACCTGTCTGTCCGGTATCACCCTATGGCCTGTCGAAGCGCGCAGCTGAGCGGTACACGAGCTGGTATTACCAGCTTTACGGCGTCCCGTTCACGATTCTGCGATTTGCCAATGTGTATGGGCCGGGTCAGAAGCCTAAAGGGGAAGTTGGCGTCATTGCCGTTTTCATGGAGCGGCTCAAGCTCGGGCAGCCGCTTCCGATTCATGGGAACGGTGAGCAGCACCGAGATTTTGTCCATGTCGATGATGCCGTACAAGCCTGCCTTGCTTCAAAAGGCCGGGGTGATAATGAAATCGTGCATATCGGAACGGGGGTTTCCCATTCCATAGCCATGATTGCCGAGGTACTGACGGACCTGCATGATGCCCCTATTGAGATTTGCTATACGGAGGTACGGGAAGACGATCCATGGAGCAGCGCGTTTATTCCGGATAAGGCATCCAATGTACTCGGATGGACGCCTAGAATCCCGTTTCTGGAAGGGCTTCGCTCGACTTATGAGGAGCAGTTCGGAAGCCGCCCGCCCGTTAATGATAGGGACGAAGACCAAGAGCAACCATAATGTTCACCATATCGGCTGCATAGCGGCTGAACGAGAAATGAACCTGAATATGCTGTTTCGCCTGAGCGCGGATTTGATCGGTGGCCAATCGGTTATCGAGAAACGCGCCCGCTTCCCTGACACCCTCTTCAACCGTTCCTGTTCTGAAGAATTTGCCGGTCCGGTTATGGTCGATAAAGGATCTAACCCCATCAGAGTCCGTGGATAGGACGGGACAACCGCAGCTCATCGCTTCTGCGACGGCATAACCAAAGCCCTCCACATAGGAAGTCGACAGCAGCATGCCGCCGGAATCCCCGATCACGGATAAATAATGCGGCATATGGTCATGCGGAACGTTAGAACGAAGCGTCAGAATAGGGAGCAGATTCCGTTCATTCACGAGATGGTTGAATTTCTCCCGCTCTCCAGGCTCCGATATATTGGCGTCCTCAAACATCCAAATCCGTAAATTGTTCCGCTTGCGTGACAGTGCAGCGGCGATCTCCAGGAACAGCGGCCAGTTTTTATTATGCTCCAGTCGGCCAATCCATCCGAGTATGAGGTTTCCGGCGGGGTTGAGCCAATGGGCATCCTGGTAGGTGAACCGATCGGTGTCGATCAGATTTTGCACGAAGAATGGATGAATGCCAGATAGATAGGTTTGAAACAGCTCCATTAAATGAGAGGTTGGCGGGCTGATGGCAGCTTGAGCATATAATTTAATGAATAGTGATGCGGCTTGGAGCGTTCCTCTGGCTTGTTCGCGGGTGCCGAGCCCTTGCGTTTCGTAAATGAGCACGCCTGAATAACCCAGACCCCTTATGCGCTGAAGCATCAAATGGTCACAGGTAACGATGATCGCGTCATAGTGATTTGCCGTTAATATAGTACGGATTTCATTATCGTCATTCGTGATGAAATGGCTGATATCGGACATGTTTTGCCTGCCCGCGCCATCCCATAAATAAAGTACATGAGCGTCAATGCCGACTTGTCTAAGCGCTCGGCAGCGAAGCCGATTCAGCGTCTCAATGCCGCCGCTTGCGATAAAATAAGTAAATAGAATCTTCATCTTTTGTTTCTCCCTTTCTATAGAGCCGCTTCGTGTTAGTTTATGTTCAGAGAGCGGCTCCCGATTGGGTACTTGTCTTTCGGGGAGAGGATGGATCCATTCGTCTATAAATAGAGTAAAGGCGCAGTCATAGAGTATAGGGAACTCTGACTGCGCCTTTATTTGTTGATTCTATTTGGCAGCTGCGTATTTTTCGATCAAATGAAGCGCACTGTCAAGCTTCTTGGTATCGAAACGGACACCAGCTATATATTCTTTACCGTGAATCGGCAGATCTTTAAAGAGCGGACTTGCGGTAATATCGTACCCATAGACATGTTCCTCTGAAGGATTGTCTTTCGTTGCTGTTTTCATTAATTTATTCTTATCCAACGCCTGGAGCTTGTCATCCAGCGGAAGCAGCCCTCCATCCATCGCAAGTTTCATAAAGTTAACCTTGTCCAAGATATAGATATCCGGTTTGTTCGTGATCAAGTCCAGCATGCTTTTCTGAAGGAGGGCCGAATCCTGCTGACTCTTCATCTCCGACGGTACATAGGTCATGAAGACGACAACGCGTTTCCATTCCGGGAACTGAGCGAGCAGTTTATTCTGCATCGGCTCGATGTCATCACTGGATGGATAAGAACCCTGATCACTGATATAGTCGCCAAAAAAAGAGACGGTTACATCAGCAGGAGGCAGCTTGGCAAGCTCGGCTTGCTCATGGCGGTGATCGACATAGGCCTTGATTCCGAATACCAGAATGAGAATAACGGCTATGGCGCCAAGCAGGTGAAATTTATAATAGCTGAAGAAATGATCGACCTTTTCTGCGGAACCAGCCATTTTCTTATACTTCCCATAGGCAGTTTCATTAAAGGCTTCTTGTGTCTTCTGATCCTCTGCGGCAAGAATGAGCTTGTAAGCGTGATTAACATCTTCCAGATTAGGGGCTGAAGAAGACAGATCTGCCTCAGCATCAGACTCTACGCGCTGTTTGCTGCTTCTTGCACGCCGAATTAATAAAAAATAACGTTTCTCGACATCTTCTCTGGCGGCGCCTTCCTCCAGACCAAGTAACTCATAGGCTTGTTTTAAGTCTTCCATGGCATGTCCCTCATATTCTGTAAGTTCTTACACCCTAGTATAAACGGTCTGAACTCAAATCACTAGTTTTTGCAAAGAAACATTTACTGCTACAAGGTCCAGCGCAGGAGAAGCGCCGCTTCCGTTAATCCGCCCCCAAAGCCGTAAAGCAGGACGAGGTCATCGGTTTTTATGCGGGAATCCTGCATGGCCAGATTAATGGCTAGCGGAATGGATGCCGCTGATGTATTCCCGTATTGTGCCATGCTCGTTAACGTCCGCTCAAGCGGGATGCCTGTTTTCTCACATATGGATTCGACAATGCGCATATTAGCGCTGTGCGGAATAAACCAGTCAATGTCCGCTCCCGTTAATCCGTTCTTCTCCAGGATGGCTTTAATTCCTTT
Source organism: Paenibacillus solisilvae (assembly GCF_042656405.1). Classification (NCBI taxonomy): domain Bacteria; kingdom Bacillati; phylum Bacillota; class Bacilli; order Caryophanales; family Paenibacillaceae; genus Paenibacillus; species Paenibacillus solisilvae. Next base: position 43,572 of record NZ_JBHSOW010000127.1, read on the forward strand.
TGGGACATTGCTGACAGCCCAGCGATATACTTCACGTCCGTTCTGAACGATTTTACCATGTGTCAAAATGGGCTGGCCGTCGATAGAGGAAGCCAGACTCGAACGGTACAAATGATGACCGCTGCCGCCGTTTGTTGACACATAGGAGCCGACAAAGGAGCCTTCGTTGCTGCGTTCAAGTAAAGCAGCCCCCGCACCGTCACCAAACAAAATACAAGTCGAGCGGTCCGTATAATCGGTTGCCTTAGACAGGGTTTCGGCTCCGATGACTAAGATCTTCTGATGAACACCTGAGAGGAGAAGTCCGTTTGCCAGCTGGAGAGCGGCTACGAAACCCGAACAAGCAGCTTGGATATCGATCGCGCCGCAGGTCAGAATTCCGAATTCCGCCTGGACTCTTGCAGACATGCTGGGGAAGAAGGTGTCAGGAGTCGTAGTTGCGACGATTATATAATCGACATCCGTTAGATCAACTGTATATCTGGATTGAAGGTTCCGAACCGCCTCGAAGCATAGATCACTGCAAAATTGCTCGTCAGATGCGATTCGGCGCTCTACAATCCCTGTTCGCTGCACAATCCACTCATGATTGGTGTCCACCATCTGCTCCAAATCTTCGTTAGTAAGAACAGTTTCAGGCACATAGGCGCCAAAAGCGGTGATTTTGGATTGAGAATGCAAAGTTGGATGATTCAAGCTATTCATCTCCTTATGATCAGGTATTAGTACCAGATACTAATACATTCACTCTACCTAAAAAGATTGGTACTGTCAACGTTCATGAGGTAAATCTGCCTTATATGGCTGCCTGCATTAGGGAACAACTGCCCGTTCATATTTAAAATCCAGCTGCCAAGGTCATAAAAAGTTGCCAGCATAACCGGGTCCCGTTCAGCAAACGCTATAAGCGAATCGCCGACTTTAACAAGATGAACGGAGGATGGGAACATGCAGCGCAAATGGCTATTGCTGGCAGCTGGCGCACTGGTAGGTACCATGCTTACCGGCTGTATGGAGAATCACGGGGAGCTGGGTAACCGCAATATTCGTGAGCAGAGCGTTCGGTATGATGGAAACGGGAATGCCATTGTGAACAAACGGTTCGCGAATGATCAGATGAATGAAATGAACCGCATGAACGGCATGAGACTGAACAGCAACAATATTATCGGCCTGCATAAGAATTATCGCCTCGAAATGAGCAAGGATATTGCGGATCGTTTGGCGTCAATGAAAGAAATTAACAAAGCTTATGTCATGATGACGGATAACAATGCTTACGTGGCGGTTTCCTTAGATTCAGCGACGATTCAAGGCGGCGCCAAGGGGACTTTAAAATCCGCCTCGATGGATTCAACGGTACCGATTAGCCGGACGAATCAAGCCTACATGCGGCCGTCCAGTCATGCGCTGAATGACGGCAGGTACGAATCCCATAACATCGGTACGGGAATGGGCATGACCCGCGGCATGAACAGAGGAAGAACGGCTGCCGAATACGACATGTACGGCGCGCCGGGCGGCAGCATCTCCATGAAAGAGATCAATCGTTTCAATACGGATGAAGTAACGGCGGAGCTCAAGGAACGCATTGCAGCTGAGGTGAAAAAAATGGCTCCTCAGATCGATCATGTATATGTCTCTGCTAACCCGGATTTCGTAAGTCGAATGACGTCCTACATGGAGGATGTACGGCTCGGGCATCCCATTCAAGGCTTTATCGTTGAATTTAATGCTCTAGTTGAGCGCATCTTTCCAGCCAAAGCCGGCTGATCAACATGGCCGGCAGTTGTTAATATCCGCTAAACTGGAACAACTGATTCGCAAACCTGCGAAATCAGTTGTTCTTTTCGTTAGCACCAGTTAATCCGCTACAAGCGATGAGCAGAACTGGCTGAAGCTGGTGCCCATTTTATTCTTGAACATCCGGCCGAAAGTGTGGACATCCGCATAACCCACTGTGCTTGCAATTTCCCCGATCGACATATTCGTTTGTACAGCCAGCTCCTTTGCACGTTCGATACGGACGCGTGTTAAATATTCAAAGGGTGTCATGCCGAATGCTTTTCGGAACTTCACGATGATGTAGTTGCGGCTTAATCCCGATAAAGATTCCAGCTCCAGGTGGCGGATATTCCGGTTGTAATGGCTCGCGATATGGTTGCGGATTAGGACGATTTTGGTTTTGATTTTTTGCTGTCCTTCTGTTTTGGTTTCCCGTTCCTGTTTACTGCCGGATAACGAGGCCAGAATCTGCATGAGCAGGCCCTGGCACTGCGCATGGTGCATAAGTCCAGGCTGGTGATAGTGGCTGATCAGCTGTGTGAGCATTTTCTCTATGGATTGGCCTGCAAAATTACCTAAATAGCGGTCAGCGCCAAGCAGCTGCTCGACGGGATATTGGGTTTCGCCAAAGTGGAACAGAATCGAGATGCAAATATAGGGTTCACCTTCAACCGTCCGAACCTGATGGGGCTGCATCGGCGAATGGTAGATGAGGTCCCCTCGTTTGGTAACGATCAATCTGCCGTCGATTTCATATTCCGCAACTCCCTCTACGACATACTGGAGCTGGTAATTATTCAGCATTCGGGGAGCGATAGACCATTGTTCAGGAGCGTTGAACAAGTGACCTAACGTGATATAAGGGGGATGAAAATACATATTGGCGGCATGCTCCGGCAGGGAAATTTGGTGAAGCGGCAAGTTTGCGGTCTGCATCTTCAAACCCTCCGACTCTGGAATAGAACGCTTTCAATCTTGAATCCATTCTAAACAAAATAAAGTGATATAGGCAACTGAATTGTTACTATAAGCTAAATACTTCCTGACGTATATCTCTTATACTTGCAACTATGAAGGATGTTATTAAGGAGAAGGAGTGAGCGAAGTGGATGTTAACCAGATGGAGCTGCCGGTTGTGGATGCCAGAACGCAGGACCGTATTACGGACGAGCAGGCACAGTTTTTCTTGGATAACGGGTTTCTGGTCATACGGAATGTAGTTGTGGGGGAAGAGCTCAGCCTTATACAGGCGGAAATGATGAAGCTGTATGAGAAAGGTGTAAACGGCGCATCGGACGATAACGACTTCATGTATGGAAAAGGTGTGAAATCAGGCCAATCCGTATTGAAAAGGGTTGAATATGTCATCGATAAGAGCGACCCTATGAAGGTGCTGCTGGGTCATCCATTTATTCTTAGGTCCGTAGAGAAGCTGCAGGGACCGAATTTCATTCCGACTTGGGATTCCATGGTGCTTAAGGCTCCTAATGAAGGTATCGTTGTTCCGTGGCACCGCGATGCTGCGGTTCCGGATGGCTGCGAGGACAAACATCCTATCTTTAACGTTGACTTCTATCTGGATCAAGCGGATCTCAGCACCTGCTTATGGGTGATTCCAGGCAGCAACAAGTGGAGCAAGGAAGCATATGAGGAGCGCTGCAAACGTCCGGGGTTCTCCACGGAAGAAGCGATTCCGGTTCCGATGCAGCCCGGCGACGTTATTTTTCACGATATCGAGGTGCTCCACGGCTCGCCTGACGGTGATGGAAACCCGCTGCGCCGTACCGTCTACTACGAGTTCCGCCCTGGTGAGATCGAAGCAGGCTTCGGTCCTCATACACTTGAATATCTCTCACTCAAGCAAAATATGCTGCTCGATTGCATTGAACGCCGCAAGCAGGCTGCTTACACACAGGGCGAGAATGCTTACGCCTATCGTCCGAATGGCGGATTCGCGATAAGGGAGCCTAAGAAGCCGCAGCAGTATCGCTACGCGCATGAGCAGTATTGGCGCAGGTAGCTTCAGAAGTGCAGGTAATGAAAGCTTATTGGTAGTGAAAGCAAGCTGCTGAACCGGATCGTTTCTGAAGCGGTCGTCAGAAAGACAAAAAAGAGCCTTCAAGCCTTTGCTTCCGGGAAGCAAGGCTTGAAGGCTCTTTCAGGTTGTTAAAATAAACGAAGATATGTCCAGTAGCCCACTTTTTTGTTGAAATCAGCCGCGCTGTGAGGCACGACTCTCCAATAAATTGTAGTTCCGGCAGGCACTTTCACAATAGGCGTAATATCAATTTTCTCTCCTATGCCGGTATCCTCAGCCGTTTTTTTAATAAAGTTACCGTCATTACTTTTGTAGTAGTAGTCGACATCGTAGTTATTGAAAACCGGATTAGCCATAAAAACGCGAACGGACTTGGTGCTTGAAGCTGTATTCGTCCATTTATACCATTCCATGTGTGAAGAACTATCCTTGATGAACCCCATATAAAACTCGTTGGCTGCTGCAGGCTGCCCGTACTCGAACGGCAACCCGGGCTCTGCGGAAACTGAGGAAGAGAAAGACAACAAAGCTACTGTGACCATGGTTAATAACAATACCTTTATGCGCATCTTTTGACCTCCAAATTTTAATTTCAACCTTTCTTAATTATGGTTCAGATTTCCAGTTTAGTTAATAGTACTTTGTAAGTGATTTGGAGTAGAGGCCATACAAATATTGTCGAATACCGGCTAATCAACGCAATCGGCTTAACCCGCTTACTCCCCAGAAGTGCGTGGCGTGTTCCCCTTTTTGAAACCTCTCAAAATTAGCGTGAAAATTTTGTCCATTCCCGTTTCATTCACATAGGATGGAGAAGAGCCCCGGTTGTAACTGCAACCGCAGCAACCGCCCATTTTTTCTAGGTCACCGCACCACTACAGGCATGCGCTCATACTATAATTTGACTGTATCCCTTAACCTTGTTAAACCATAAAAACCCGTGCAAGGAGGGGTGACAAACATTATATGGGTAGCGACCAGAAGAGCAAGTTCTTATTAACTCATCGTGAACGCGAGGTTTTTGAGCTGCTGGTACAGGACAAAACAACCAGAGATATTGCACAGCAGTTGTTCATCAGCGAAAAGACCGTTCGTAACCACATTTCGAACGTGATGCAAAAGTTGAACGTAAAAGGTCGTTCGCAAGCGGTTGTCGAGCTTATCAAGCTTGGGGAATTAAAGATTTGACAAATCGCCTACCTTGCTGAGCCTTCTGGCTGCGCTTCTGAATTGAAGCGAAGCTTGAAGGCTTTTTGACGTGAACGAACATGAGGACCATACTCACTCGTGCGGTGAGTGCAATCCAAACGCAGCTATTTTGTATAATGGTCTTGTTCTTCCTCTAGTTGATAATAACGTATGCACCTCCATGGACAAGCAGGAATACACTATCACATCATGAATATGGAGGTGATAGAATGTCAAAGTTTCTTGATACACGAACCTCGCAAAATGCCAATACCGGTGGATCAATTGAAATAGCTCTTGCTCCCATGACACCGACTGCGATAGGGGTTGTCGGACTTAATGTTACTGGTGCCGATGGCGAACTAAGAGTGACTTTTAGCGGTATCGCCGCTATTAACCTGCCAGACGCGCCGCAGCCAGAAGGTTCAGTTATCGTCCTCGCTGTTGTACGTGGCACAACTTTAGTCCAAGAAGCATTAGTCGGTGACGTCGTACTGCCGTTACTCCCAACGGATACCGGTGTGAAAATCCTTAATTTAACTATATCTGATTATAACGTGCCGTATCCATCTTCTAATCAGCTAGTATATTCGCTTGCAGTGTTTTCCTCTATTGGAGGCACACGAGCAGGTCCGGAAAGTTTCTATGCATCAGCTTATTCGGACTAGCCTGGCTGTCAAGTGGTGAAAGTATAAGTGGGTCACTCAATTGCGAGTGGCTTTTTTTTGTTTAATAGAGGAGTTGGCATTAATGTGAAGTTAATCGTGTTAAATTGGACAATTGAACGGACAACCTCAGTTCCTCATCATATGCTATTGAGAAGGAGTATGAAGGGAGAGTGAAGTTATGCCAAACATAATCGTATGTTCCTTGACAGCCTTGGTAGGTTCAGCACTGTCATTTTCTTTCGGAATATGGTCGGAGTCTTTCACCCTGCTCCTTGTGGCAATGGGTATTGATTATATAACAGGTGTTGCGGCTGCAGTTAAAGAAAAGAGGTTAAATAGTTCAACGGGTGCATGGGGGCTAGCGAGAAAAGGGATCATGCTGCTCGTCATTCTGCTTGCCCATCGCGTTGATATCTTACTGGAACTAAACAGCTTAACTATGGGCGGTGCTATTTTCTTCTATCTAGCAAACGAACTTATTTCCATTACGGAAAATCTCGGCCGGATCGGTATTCCAATGCCCGATCGCCTACGCCAGTTTATCGAAGTGCTCAAAAACAAAAAATAAAATTTCACAGCGATCAAAGATTCCGCACCAAGAAAGCTAAAAAAGCTGCCTCCGACAGCGTATCGGAAACAGCTTTCAGCTTAGGTGTTTTTTTCAATGTTCATTAAATGGGTTCTTGACCGGGTGCTTCAATAAATGCACAAAAGACCCATAGGATGGGCCTTTTGCGGGAGATTATTTTGGGGGGATTCGGCACATCTGAATGCATGGTGGGACATTCAGAGGTTTACTTAGTAACCCTTACCATAACCGCCGAATACTCCGCAGCTGCAAGCAACAATCACCAATAATATGAATAGCACCAGTATTGTACCAGCGTTTGTAAAAGCACCACCTACATGACCGGACATTATTCAATGCACCTCCTTCATTCGTTGACTACTCTGTAATTTATGCAAGATTCATGCTGCGTGACTGGGTGTTTGTTACCGAGACATTTGAATAATGTCATTAGCCTAATGAATGAATACATGAGGAGGAGGTTACGATCAAAGATTCAACGATTTATATGGAGCAGCTGCTCGATTATGTATGAAATGACAAGCCGATCGGCATTGGGACCTCAAAGCACTGGTTAAAACAAACGCGTCAGCTTTTTTTAAAAAAAAAGGCCCTCTAGAGCGGTCATCCGACCACTTTAGAGGAGCAGAAGAAAAGGTTATGTAAGTATCGTACACAAGTAGTCCGGGTAATGCCAATTAGAAAAAATTAAGCTGGATTAGAATACACTTATTTCTGAAAGACGTTTCCGGAGATCTGTATTTTAGGAATACGATCGTTTTCGTGTAGAACCTATCCTTGATCGTTACAGCTGCGTGTGTTGAATGAGGCAGCGGTATTCGGCCATTTCACCATCTCTTGAAATTAATAATTTTAATTTTAAGTGCCATACATCTGGCATCCTGGCATCTTGCTCTCTTTGATCATTTTGATGTTTGAGAAATTTTGTATGCTGGTTAAATTAGGTATATAGCGCCTGAAAAAATTGGAGGGGATTTTTTGAAATTTATAAAATGGTTTGTTTCTGCATTTGTCGGGGTCAGTTTATTGGTGTCAGCTCAATCTGCTTTTGCAGCATCGCCGGCTGTAACATCCTCTCCTTGGACGAACGCTAACGGGCTGGGTCCATACGGGTTTTCGACTGTCTCAGCGACTCAATACTTTAAGTGGACTAATAATACCGGCAGTTTAAAATGGGTCTCTGTGTACAGTTTACAACCAAATGGTGCGCGAATTGAGCTTGAAGTTAAATTGCCAAAGGGCTCTGTTGTTGTGAAGCCGCCGATTAACAAAGGTGACAGGTTGTTGACTCTACCTTATGGAGCTGTCGCGCCTGGTGAAACCATTTACTGGCGCATATTCTTCGAAGGCGGACCTACTCAAAAAACAATTTGGACTTATATGCGCTATTAAGCGAAAACGAATGTCTACCTGTAAGTGTTTATAAGATCATAGGGATAAGAGAAGGTCACTCAAATGCGAGTGACCTTTTTGATTTGCAGGAATTTTGGTTTGCAGTTATGTACGTTATTGTAATCAGGAAGCCCCCCAATCCTGCCATGAAAGAGGGGCTAACTGGCTAGAGTCTCTTGGTCGAGTGAGGAGGGTAATGGACAGCCGTGTCAATGACGACCACACGGCTTCCTTTTTTAAACTTTTGAATCACTTGTGGAATTAGCCTTCCTTTTGGGGTGACATTTGTCAGTGTGACGCTTGAACGGTTTGAGATGGCCGTATAAATGGCTCTTCCGCCCGAGAATGACCGTTTCCAACGGCTGTCGAAATAGAGTACTTCGTCTTTCAGATCATGCACAGTATAATTTCTGACTGATTTGGTTGCCATGATCGGTCACTTCCTCTTTTATTGAATTGGTTTTGCACATGACAATATATGCGATCCAGTAAGTTTCACCTGTTCAGCTACCTAGGGATACGGAAGTATCGGTTCCAAAGGATCTTATGATAAACCTTCTGCTCCTTCATAATATCTTTCAGCCGGGCAATATGCAGACCTAGGCGATCGTGATGATTTCCGTTTCGGTGAAAATTAAACGAATGGTGAAGCTGCAGCCAGCATGACTCGCCACTGAAGGCGCGGCGGCATTCTAATAATGGCGTAAATCAAAGAAAGTCCTCTTTCTCTGCCAAATAGCAGAAAATGAGGACTTTTTGATTTTACGGGTCGCGCGAAATCCAATTGGGGAGGTCGGATGAGAGCTTAATAAGCAGCAGCTTTATCAGCTTTTTGACCGCTTCTCCAGATGATCCATGCGAGAATGCCCATAGATATGACGCCGCCCAGAAACGCTAATGCCATGTCTTTGTGCGTGTCGAAGATATCACCCTGAAGGCCGACAAATTTGGCCTCTCCACCTGGACCAGCCGCTAAGGCGGCCAACATTTCAAGGATTTCGAAAAGTGCGCTGCAGCTGAGAACAACGTTTAGGGTCAGAACATATAACCAAATCCCGGTCAGCTTAACTTTGTATTTTAAAATCTCGCGGAAGGGGAAAGCACAGAACAATCCGAATGCGAAATGAACGACCCGGTCGTAATAGCCTCTCTTCGTATGAAAGGTTGTTTTTAGCCAATGATCGAACGGTGTGCCTTGATAGGTATAATGTGCCGCATAGGTATGCAGACAAAAGAAAACGAACATCAGGAAGTAGGACAGATTTGTAAAATGAAACCACTTGTAAGTAATGGCAAGGGTAAGGATAACTACGACAAGCGGCAGGCTGTCAGCGAACCATATCCCCCGATTGGTTGGAAATATGGCCATAAAACCGAAAAAGACGATGAAAAGGATGATCAACACATGCAGAAACCTATTTTGAGCGAAAGGGATGCTGGTACTGGTCCATTCCAATCGGGTAGAAGTCACGGGGTTCCCTCCTTACGTTGATGACAGTAGGGTTCCCAATATTAGGGATGAAATACGCATAAGCATGCATTTTTCGAATGTCCGGGGGAGAGAACCGGATGTTATTTGCGGCAGCTTAAGGGAGTGCATAATATGGAAGCTTTATTATCATAATATTCCAAATGAGACGAAACGGAAGACAAGTGAGGGGAGGTAGTGGAGATCGATGAGCAGCAACAATAACACGGAGTCTAACGGCAGCAACGCATCTGATAATAATACTAACAGCAGCAACGCGTCCGATAACAACAAGGAGTCTGACAGCAGCAACGCGTCTGATAATAATAAGGAATCTAACAGCAGCAACGCGTCAGATAACAACAAGACCAAAAACAATCGATCAAGAGTGATTACCAAATCGTCGAAGCCCGTATTGGAAGAAAACCTAAATGTGAATATAACGAGCAGCATGGAGGATACGACAGCGGTCATTCAGAGCATTATGATGGATGACGGTGACTTCATGATGCGCCGGTTTCATGTGTTTGGTCATTATTCAGCAGTCATGTTTTATTACTGCAGCATGACGGACCAAACGATGATCAACAACAATATTCTAAAACCGCTTATGCATGTACCTGTTCATTTGGAAGGGAAGAACATCGAACAGCATCAACTGCAGGATTATTTGCTTAATGAAACGCTTTACCACAGCGCACTAAGACCGGAAAGAAAGCTTGCCGCGATTATTGAGAGCTTGCTTCGCGGTAATACCATCGTCGTTATTGATGGATTGGATGAGGCACTCTCAATCAATACCAGCAGTATTGAGAAGAGGGCCGTCGACCAGCCGGCAACGGAGCAGGTCATTCGGGGGCCGCGCGAAGGCTTCATTGAACTGTTAGAGAAGAATATCGCTTTGATTCGATACCGGCTGCAAACACCGGAACTGCGGATCAGTACGATGGAAATCGGTCGCAGAACGAGGTCGCGAGTGGCCATTTGTTACCTGGATGGCATAACGAAACCTGAGCTTGTAGAGGAAGTGAAACGCCGACTATCCAATATTGATGTCGATGGGGTGCTGGATTCAGGTTATTTGGAGCAGTTTATCGAAGATAATCATTTTACCCCTTTTCCGCAGGTGCAGTATACGGAGCGGCCGGATAAAGTCGTTGCGAACCTGCTCGAAGGGAGAGTTACGATATTGGTTAACGGTTCCCCTTTAGCCTTGATCGTCCCTACCGTGTTCAGCCAGTTCTATCAAACGGTCGAGGACTATACGGAACGGTTTCTGTTGATGAGCGCGATTCGCTTGGCCAGGCTTATAGCGCTTGTGTTTTCGCTTGTTTTTCCTTCTATTTATGTCTCGATCATTTCCTTCAATCCGGAATTAATCCCGACTGAATTCGCAGTCGCGGTTGCCGGCGGACGGGCGGGCGTGCCTTTCCCGGCGGTCATTGAGGTTATGATCATCGAGATATCGATGGAGGTGCTGCGGGAAGCTACGATACGGCTGCCGCAGCAGGTTGGCGGCGCACTCTCCATTGTCGGCGTGCTGGTTGTCGGACAAGCCGCTGTCGCCGCAGGCTTTGCAAGTCCCATTACCGTCGTCATTATCGCGCTGACGACAATCGGTTCATTTGCAACGCCAGCCTACAATGCAGCATTGGCCCTGCGGCTGCTGCGCTTTCCGCTAATCATCTTAGCCGGCATTTTCGGGTTGTACGGCGTTGTAATCGGATTGATCCTTATCGCCAATCATTTACTTTCGTTAAAGTCATTTGGCGTTCCATACTTGAGTCCGTATGTACCGGGAAGCTTCCAGGGAATGAAGGATCTCATCATCCGCGGACCCTTATGGTGGATGACCGAAAGGCCTTCCTTCCTGCAGCCCGAGGGTAAACAAAGATTGCCTAAGGACGCTGCGGCCAAAGCGAAAGAGCTTCCTCGAAATGTGCTCGATCCGATGGAACTTGATAAGCAAAAGGAGGAGTCTTAAGAGATGGAAAATCCCCGTCAAATTACGACGATTCAATCAGCTGCCATTCTGGTCAGCACCATCATAGGAGTTGGAGTGCTGCCGCTTCCTCTGTTCGCTGTGCGTGCAGGGGATGCGGGAGCCCCGCTTGTTACCCTTCTGGGCATGATCGTAGGTTTTGTTGGGTTAGCGTTGATAAGCGTGCTGGGTATGCGGTTTCCGAATCAATCCATTATACAGTACAGTGAGGACATCATCGGAAAATGGCTGGCCGCAATCGGCAGTCTCTTTATCATCGCCTTCTTCGCGGTGCTAACCTCACTTGCCGCACGCGAATTCGGTGAGGTCGTGGTAACTTCGGTACTTAAGAAAACGCCGCTCGAGGTTACCGTTGTCGTCATGCTGCTGCTTGCAGCCGTCTCCACTCGTAACAACCTGACGACTTTTGCATATATGCATCTTTTTTATTTCCCGTTTCTAATTGGTCCGGCTATATTGATTGTCGCGCTGTCCTTGAAAAATGCGGATTCCATTAATCTTCTGCCGATTTGGGGAAATAATCCTCAGCATATGCTGCCGGGCATTCTTACAGTAGCTTCTTTATTTCAAGGCTCTTTCATATTGACGATCGTGATTCCGGCCATGAGCAGGCCTGATAAAGCGATGAAAGCCAGTATCGGGGGGATGCTGATTGCCGGTGGTCTATATGTTGTGATTGTCGTCGCGGCAGTCGGTGTATTTGGAGCTGAAGAGATCAAAAATTTACTCTGGCCGACCTTGGAGCTGGCCAAAGCAACCTCTTTACCGGCGAATGTGCTGGAGAGGCTGGATGCGGCATTTCTAGCCGTATGGGTTACGGCTGTGTTTACCACCTTATTTTCGAGTTATTATTTGACCATTCGCGCCATTTGTAATCTGTTTCGCCTGAAGGATCAGAATATGTTTTCCTTTTTCCTGCTTCCGATTGTTTTTATTATGGCGATGCTTCCTCAAAACATCTTGCAAATGTACGCCATCATTGAAGATGTCGGTCGTATCGGCTTATTCATAACGATCGGCTATCCGGGACTCTTGTTCATCCTCTCACTAATACGCGGGAAGAGAGGCGATCACGTTGGGGAAAATCCAGTGGAACCCATTGGTTAAGCTCATATTCGCCATGCTCATTATTACGCCTCTTCTGACAGGATGCTGGGATCGTCTTGAAATTGAAGATCGCGCCGTCGTATTAGGAATCTCGATTGACGAGGCGGTATCCAAATCCAATGGGGATGAGGTTGCGCAAGTCAGAACCCCGCCGCTTCAGACAGGTTTGATTCGGGTCGCTATCCAAATTGCCCTGCCGGGACGGATTGCCCTTGGACCGAGTGAAAGCGGAGGAGGCGGGAAGGGAAGCTCGCAGGATACACTCTGGATTATCGATGTGGTCGGTTATTCCATCGATGATGCGATTATGAATCTGCAGCAGCAGATATCCAGTCCGCTGTTTTTCGGACATCTGCGGGTTATTGTTGTATCGGAAAAGGTAGCGAAAAAAGGCATTGAGAATGTGAACGATTACTTTCACCGCAATTCAGAGGTTCGAAGAATGGCTTGGCTGATGATTTCAAAAGGCAAGGCGATGGAGTTAATGAAAGCAGCACCTAAACTGGAGAGGGTTCCGACGCTTTATTTGATTTCCACGCTTGATGAAAGCATCAAAATGGGCAAATTTCCGATGGATTACATCGGTATTTTCTGGAGCAACTCTGCAAAGAAAGGGCAAGAAGGCTTTCTTCCTTATGTGGATATGAAGAAAGAACAAAACGTCGAAGTTATGGGAATGGCTTATTTTAGAGGCTATCGCATGGTAGGTAAAACGAAACCGCTGCAAATCGGTGCCTATATGGGCATAAAGGGGTTAAACCCCGCAGGTTATCGGGTTTTTGTAGACCTTGGCGGACCGTCGAAAACAGTCATGACTGCGACAACTCATCGGGATTCGAAAATGGCTGTCCAAATTATAAACGGTCATCCCCATTTCTCGATAAGAATTGCATCCGAAATTAATCTGGAGGAAAAAATAAGCGAGGCGGTTAACATAAACGTTAGAGTCTTGAAACAGATCCAGCAGAGTCAAAAGGTACAAGCGACTAAACTGTATGAGGCACTAATTAAAAAGACACAGGAGAGCGGCTCCGATATTTTCGGATTCGGTGAATTTGTCCGGGCCAAAAAACCAAGATATTGGAATACGCAAATCAAAACCAAAGAACGATGGCAGGAGATGTACAAGGAGGTTACCTTTGATTTTTACGTTAAGGTAAGCGTTCGACGGGTCGGCATGAAATCGAAGTAAGGGACAGGCAATTCCAAAACGTAGGATAAGGGGGTTACATACATGGTTAATGGGGGCATTACCGCTGTCAGTTTTGTCACTTACTCCATCCCCTTATTGTTATTAACCGGGTTCTTGATCATTCATATCGATATCAAAGCTTATGGAGAAAAAGAGATGTACAAGGAGCAGAAGGTGTCGCGATTTCTCGGATGGACCAACATAGTTCTAGGGTTCGCAATGTTTATCGTGAGCATATTCCTTAAGTAACTGTCCGGTTTCTGTCCTGAGAAACTGGCGATGTTTCAAGAACGAGCTCGCAAATATTATAGAGGCTGTATCTCTCTATAGAGATATGCCTCTTATTTTTATCGATACCATTTAAGCTAATTGCTTTTGCCGCCCTAACTAAAAAAGCCGCATTTCTGCAGCTTCTTCAGTCAAGCCAAAATAATGGAATTTGTAAGACTTCGGACAACCTCAGGAAAATTCCGATTAGCGATTGTGCAGCATTTTGACTTCTTGGTAATCTCTAATTCGAAAAAGGCCATTTTTAACTTTTGGTCTAATCTTACAATTTTATCCATATGGACCGCGCTGTTCCGATCCACAAGTTTGAAGTCGAAGCCGCTTGCATTCAGTCCTTCAACAAAATACTTTAATGTACCCATGGTATAGAATACATCATTGATTGTGTGGACATACACCCTGTTGACAATTCCATCATATTCGATGTAGATAATTTCACTAATGTCGACAAGGATGAACCCGTGTTTTCCGTCAATATCTCTACTGACAGAGAGTTTTCTCATAGGACCATCTCATCTCCATAATTTTTACTTCAGAAGCTCTTCAGGTGTGGGCTCCTGATGCACATAAAACCAACTAGCGGTTGATACTACTAAGACGGCAGCACCGGCAAGAAAAGTTGCAAGCAATGAAAAAGTTCTTTTTTTCATATGGATTCACCTCCTTCCGGGAACTTGTCTGATCAAAGTAAGGGACTGTGCAAGAAAAGTGGCAGCCAGTACCGATGAACCAATAAGGAAGTTGGAGCCGACCATGACGATCGAGAGAATTTTTAGCAAGGGATAATAGGTTTCTTTAATTCGTGTTTGCTGTTCGATTCGCGAGGGTGCGAAGAGAGATACGAGCAGCAGGGATGCAAGATTCGTCCAGAGGATGGAAGAATCATTCATAAACGACATAAACGATAGGACGGTAATGATTGCTGTAGAGACGACTACACAAAGCGTCCCTGATTTTAAATGTGCGCCGCCTGATACCTGGCGAAGGGCGGCGAAGGCAACGAGGACAATTCCTGCTTCCGGAACTCTGTGCGTCAATAGAGCTATGAGAAGGGAAAGTAAGATAATGAACAGCGCATTCAGGAAAAAAGAGATGGAATATCGTAGTACATTAACGCTTGCGGGGTGATCAGGAACGACAAGCTTAATTCGAACGGCAATAAGCTGAGCCAGGCTGTTAATCATCTGATAGGTTCCTGCTCCTTCCGGATGGAGTAATACAAGAATATGATCAGCAATACGACCAGCAGGATGGAATTAAGGTAGAAATCCTTGAAGTAAAGCATGCTTCCAATTGAAATGAAGAAGATAACCATTAGAATGATGATGAGAGGCTTTTCCCATTTATATCGCTGTTGTTTCTCGAACTCGAATGTGAAGCCGTACCCAAGCTTGTAGATCTTATAGCCTATAAAGGTTCCAATCGCTCCTGTCAGCGTTTGGAGTAAATAGCCTTTGTAAGCGACAGTCTGAACTTCATTAATGGACAGAAATCCGAATGAGGCAAAGACAATAACAGATTGCAAAAGCGCAAAAGCCGCATAGCCTAAAGCGGATATGATCATCGACCAAATGATTGGAATGCGGGCAATGGTTGTTAAGAACAACATGACGGTTACCAATGAGAGAATAGGCGAAATATAAGAGATTGAAAGTTCTTCGCGAGTAATATAACTTTGCAGGTTAACAAGCTCGATCATAAGCAGGGCATGCCAGAAAAATCGCTTCAAATCATATCTGAAAATGTAAAGAATTAAAGCATAAACAGCAAATCCTTCGATGGTCGAAAAAAACATGTAGCCTAGAAATTCAAACACATCCAACATTCCTTCCCGCAGTGGGTATCTATCGTAATTATTCCTTGGTTGTTCTCCACTTGTTGAGGTCTTTTTGCCTACATAGAGCGTGGGCTCGAGAAAGAAATTTGTCCATTTATGTAAACGAAACTTGAAGAAGATGCCATTCAATCTATTAATATAGTTAATGTTAATATACGGTAATACCGTAGGTTATTCAAGATAAAAAAAGAGGCTCTCCCGAGCCTCTCGTCCTTATTTCATTTTTTGTAAAAGTAATAAGCGGCAAGTAGGAAAATAGTTACAGTTCCAAGATAAAACAGGACCGATCGAAGCTCGCGTTTCCAGCGTAAATAGTCGGCATCTTCCTGAACCTGAGCGACAGCATTCTTGTTTTCTTCCTCCATTTGTACCCCTCCAGAATTAGTATGATTGAGGTTAGGGTACATAGGCCGACGTAGGTGGTCCTATATTTATTCGGTTTAAGCCACTGCGCAAGCAGCTGTTTATAAATATCCGTTTGATATTTCCAGACGGTATAAGCAGCAGAAATGATGATATAAATCAGCAGGCTGATGAGAAGAACGAAATTCACAGCCATTGGGAGGACGTGATGATGATGAGCAGGAGTAAGCGGGATACTTATCTTTTCCTTGCTGACTTGGGTTAAGTGTATCTGATGTTCACTATTGTCGACCTTGATGTCTTGAAGAGGCAAAGAAAGGACCGACAGCGCCAGAACAAGCAACAGCTTGCATATAAAGGAATGATAGCGATTCATACGCATAGATATTGCTCCTCTCAGGCGGTTTGGGAACGTTAATTATAGCATAAAGGCAAACTGGCGGGTAGAAGGGCTCTTTTCATTGGATGTAAGGGGGGTTCCTGACCGGGGAAAAACGGATTCGATTGCTGAATCGGTTTTTTTGTTTTTTTAAGATTTAGCATGATTTAAAAATTATTGTTGTGTATTAAAAAAGAATTATGATACATTATTTATTGAATAAGACGTCACAAATATCGAATAGACTGTGCATTATCGATATAAGATGTCAGGGGAGTGGTTTTCATCACCTTATCAGCGAGACAACGCGAAATATTGAAATTAGTGAAAACACATGCCCCGATTACAGGTGATCAGCTTGCGGAGATGATGGGGATTGGCAAACCTACACTGCGTGCTGATCTATCGCTGCTCGTCATGCTCGGTCTGCTTGAGGCTAAGCCAAAGGTCGGTTATTTCCCAGGCGAGGCAGCCAGCGGCAAGGAGCTGGGACTGAAACGCTGGGAAAGTGCAAAGGTTAAAGACGCTCAGGGATTGCCTGTCAACATATCAGAGACCCTCTCTGTACATGATGCGGTCATTTCGCTATTCATGGGCAACGCAGAGGCACTGACTGTCGTCGATGACAAGCAGCATCTAATTGGGGTTGTAACGCCGAAGGATCTGTTAAAGGTAACGCTTGGAAATTCAAATGCAGCTTCGATTCCGATCAGTATCGCTATGAATCGACTGACGGCAATTGCAGCTGTTCGGCCGGAGCAGCCTTTACTGGAAGCTGTTAATAAGCTTCTTGTTCATGAACTTGACGGTCTGCCTGTCGTATCCGGAGAAGGTACATCGCGGGTAGAGGTTATCGGTTGGATTAGCAAAACAAATATCCTCCGCTGGATGACGGAATAAGGGGAGCTAAGGGGGATGCACAATTTGGAGGAGCTGGGGAAACAGCCGCATTATATTTATATTTGTTCCGATGCGGTCGGGGAAACAGCTGAAGCGGTAGCCAAAGCCGCTATGCGTCAATTTACTTTCGAGCAGATCAAGCTCAAACGCTTCAGTTACTTGAAAACAGAGGAGGAAGTCATCCAAATCGTCGATGAAGCGGTTGTAAATGGCGGTTTTATAGCATTCACGCTTGTCCAACCTGAACTTAGGGAGACGATGAAGGAAGAAGCGCTGCGTAAAGGTGTTCGGGCGGTTGATGTGCTCGGACCGATGCTGCAGGCGTTCATTGATACTTTCAATGACTCACCCAAGCGAACACCAGGGCTGCTGCACACGCTTGACGAAGACTATTTTCGCCGCATAGAAGCTGTAGAATTTGCTGTGAAATATGATGATGGTAAGGATACCCGGGGCTTACTGCTGGCGCAGGTCGTATTGGTGGGGGTATCACGCACCTCAAAGACACCGCTCAGCATCTATCTGGCTCATAAAGGAATCCGGGTTGCCAATTTGCCCTTGCTGCCTGAGGTGAAATTACCATCTGAACTGCAAAGCGGCAGGAAGCAGCTGATTGTCGGTCTGACGATGAAGCCCGAACAGCTGGCCAGCATAAGAACGGAACGGTTGAAGGCGATGGGTCTGCCTTTCTCCGCGCAATATGCATCCACAGAGCGAATTCAAGCCGAGCTGCAATATGCGGATACGATTATGAAGTCGCTTCGCTGTCCTGTTATTGATGTTACCGAAAAAGCGATTGAAGAAACAGCAGGTACGATCACGCAGTGGCTGCAGGAGCTTTAATTCTGCCGCATGAAGAAACGGTCACCGAAAATTATACTGAGTTTTCTGAAGGGAGTCCTTGCTTAATGGAACGCGAGTTGGCACTAGAGATTGTAAGGGTGACGGAGCTTGCTGCTTTGGCAGCAGCGCCGTGGATGGGAAGAGGCGATAAGCATCATGCCGACGAGGCGGCGACGAATGCCATGCGGGGGATGCTGGATTCAGTCTCCGTTAAGGGGACAGTTGTCATTGGTGAAGGCGAAATGGACGAAGCTCCCATGTTATATATAGGAGAAGAAGTAGGAAGTCTGCAAGGACCTGAAGTCGACGTTGCGGTTGATCCGCTTGAAGGAACGGAGCTTGTAGCACGAGGACTGAACAATGCATTGGCCGTTATTGCTGTCGCACCCAAAGGGAATCTGCTGCATGCTCCGGATATGTACATGGAGAAGTTAGCTGTCGGGCCGTCCTTGGCTGGCAAGCTTAGCTTATTTGATCCGATCCGCACGACTGTGGAGAAAGCCGCTCTTGCACTGAACAAGCAGGTTTCGGACTTGACCGTGATGATTCTTGACCGGGAGCGCCATCAATCGCTCATCGCTTCCCTGCGTGAAGTAGGCGTGCGAATTAAGTTTCTGTCCGACGGTGATGTAGCAGGCGCTATTGCACCGGCGTTCGCGGAGACCGGAATTGATTTGTATGTGGGATCAGGAGGTGCGCCTGAGGGCGTGCTTGCAGCCGCGGCGCTCAAATGTCTGGGCGGCGAAATCCAGGGCAGACTTATGCCTGAGAACGAGGAGCAGAGCCAGCGCTGCATAAGCATGGGGCTAACCGATCCGCGCAAGCTGCTGCGGATGGAAGATATGATTGGCACGGGGGATGTCATATTCGCTGCAACGGGAGTAACGCCAGGTGAATTCCTTGGCGGGGTTCGCATGCTGGAAGGCCAGCGTGCGGAGACGCATTCCATCGTTATGCGTGCCCAAACGCGTACCATCCGTTATATTAAATCACTGCACTACCTGCCAAACAAGCCTATTCTAGGAGACCTCAAGCACTAAAGGGTGATTATTAGTATTCATAATGAGGTAAGTTCTAGGATGGAGTCCATACTTTGATACAGGGAATGTGGCTTAAAGTGAAGTTTTTTCTTGATACCGCTAATGTTGCTGAAATCAAACGTATAGCTAGACTTGGACTTGTAGACGGCATTACAACCAATCCGTCTCTTATCGCCAAAGCAGGCCGGAATTTTAAAGACGTCATTCAAGAAATTTGCAGCATTGTGGACGGACCCGTCAGCGCGGAGGTTATTGGAACCAAAGCGGAGGAGATGCTGAAGGAAGCTTATGAAATCGCGGCATGGGCACCTAATATCGTAATCAAGCTTCCCATGACCGAAGACGGCTTGTACGCTTGCAACGAGCTGTTTCATAAAGGAATTAAGACGAATGTGACGCTGGTATTCTCAGCCGCACAAGGTTTGATGGCTGCTAAGGCGGGGGCAACGTTCATCAGCCCGTTTATCGGCAGGCTGGATGATATCGGTACGGACGGTCTGCAGCTTGTCAGTGATTTGAAGAAGATTCTGGACAACTACGGGTTTACTACGGAGATCATTTCCGCGAGTATCCGTAACATTGGACATGTGGAGAAAGCAGCCCTCGCAGGTGCGCATATTGCAACCATTCCGGGATCACTGCTTCCTGTATTGTGGAAGCATCCGTTAACGGATATTGGGATTGAGAAATTCCTCAGCGACTGGAACAGCGCCAAGCTCAAATAGCCGTATTCCCCGTGCACTGTTCCAGCTCAAGGCCATTAACCAGACGCTGCTACCCGTCTGTATGGAAGAGCAGAGACAAGAGCCGGCACCTAGGGTGCCGGCTCTTGTCTCATTTACAGCCAGATTGCTGTTTTTTCGAGGAATCCAGCCTGCTGGTTCCCGCAAACATGGGCTTAACGAGACCGATGCCTTGGGGCACATTTGCTGAGGATAAAGCCGTAATGAATGGCTGCTCCATGCACAAGCTTAAGCTCAGCGATGATATCCACTGCCGTACTTGTCATTGTTGTCATTATCGACAACTTTAACATGACATGATATATTATTATATATAAGAGTTTGCATAAAGTAGGGAGGTTGCGCTGCGGTGAACG
Organism: Paenibacillus solisilvae; assembly: GCF_042656405.1. Lineage (NCBI taxonomy): Bacteria > Bacillati > Bacillota > Bacilli > Caryophanales > Paenibacillaceae > Paenibacillus > Paenibacillus solisilvae. The sequence goes on from NZ_JBHSOW010000127.1 coordinate 63,750, forward strand.
AGACATCATCAAGGCCGATGTATGAGAAGATTTTCGATGAAGTAAAACAGCAAATCGTTACCCAAGTCTACAAGGTGGGAGAGCGAATTCCTTCCGAGAAGGAGCTCGCTGATGCTTACAATGTGAGCCGCATTACGAGCAAGAAGGCGCTGGAAATGCTGGCAGGTGAACAGCTTATCGTGCGGAAGCCGGGAAGAGGCTCCTTTGTAGCAGATCCTGCTGTGGATTTCAACGAGGCTGAAGAGCTCAACTCTGTGCAGTATAAGACACCGGCAAGAGCTAACAAAGATATAACCACGATAGGGGTGGTGATCACCGATTTCGGCAATAGCTATGGGACGGGCTTGATCTACGGAATGGAGAAAGCTTCCAGAGATCATGATTGCTTTCTTGTGCTGCGGCGCTCGTTAGGCATTCCTGCCAATGAGGAGGTGGCTATCCAGAAGATGCTGGACCATGGTGTGGACGGTCTAATTGTATTTCCAGCGCAAGGCGAATACTTCAATGCAGAAATATTGAAGCTCGTCATTCAACGGTTTCCGCTAGTGCTTGTTGACCGTTACCTGAAGGGCGTAGCGGCAGCATCGATCAGCACCGATAATGCGGCAGCGGCTGCGAAAGCAACCGAGTATTTGTTCGGACTAGGTCATACCCATATTTCATTTTTATCTCCGCCTCCGGATGATACGACTGCTGTCGAAGACCGGATTGAAGGGTTTATTCAAGCGCATGCTCAGCGCGGGGTTATTGTCGATAAGGGGCTGTGGGTGAATGACTTGATGTCCACCCTCCCGGATTCTTTTAACGATCCCAATAATGTGGAACGCGATATCGAAAGGTTAATTGATCATTTGAAGCAAAATCCCGCTATTACCGCATTATTCGCGATTGAATATAACATTGCCTTGCTGGCAAAAACAGCGGTAGAGCGATTGGGGCTGCAGATTCCTCAAGACATATCCATAGTCTGCTTCGATAGTCCGCCCACTCATCTGGGAGGCGGCTATTCATTCACACATATGCGGCAAAATGAGGAGGAGATGGGAGGGATTGCCGTTGAGAACGTGCTGAGCATTATGAACGGGCAGTCCGTACCTAATAAAATAAAACTTGAGGCTACCCTGGTAATCGGTGAATCAACGGGTCCTGCCAATATCAGCCGTTTGTAGTAATAAATCGATTATACAAACTCTATCCCTAGGATAGAGTTTTTTTGTTGTCCGGATGCTTATATTAAAAGCAAGTTAATTATATTAGCATACTAGTATAAAAACTTATTGACATATAGATATCATACCAATATACTAAGTTTATGAAAACGGTTCATTCACGAATGAATGGTTTGCCCGACTCTAGGGTTGGGGGCAGCGTTCAATCACGAATGAATATTTAACAAGATTGGGGGGGGGACATCTGAGCTCAACTTTAGTATTACCAGAAACGTTAAAGCAGTTGATTGCACGCGTTAAAAGTCAGCTGTTGCCAGACCGCGCGAAATTGGCAGCGATGTTCGAGCAATGCATTAGCAATACGTGGAACACGACCATCAAGCGGCTGCCGGATGGATCGACCTTTGTCATTACAGGAGACATACCCGCCATGTGGCTTCGGGATTCGGCGGCGCAGCTTCGGCCTTATCTTATTCTTTCCTCGGAAGACGAACAGATAGCCGATCTGATTCAAGGACTCGTTGAGCGGCAATTTGAATTTGTTAACCTTGATCCTTATGCGAATGCTTTTAACGAAACGGCAAACGGACATGGTCACCAAGAGGACTTAACAGAGATGACCCCGGCGGTTTGGGAGAGGAAATATGAGATCGACTCTCTATGCTATCCGATCCAGTTAAGCTATCTGTTATGGAAGAACGCCGGAAGAACGGCCCAATTTAATGAGACGTTCCGCCTTGGTGTGGAGAAGATCATGAAATTATGGCGGACGGAGCGACGACATGAAAGCGCTTCCGAATATAGATTTCAGCGGCTGAACTGCCCGTCAACAGATACCCTTACACGCGATGGTAAAGGTTCCTTAACGGCTTATACGGGAATGACATGGTCAGGTTTCCGTCCGAGCGACGATGCGTGTACCTATGGATATCTGATTCCAGCTAATATGTTCGCTGTCGTTGTGCTGCGTTATGCAGCCGAAATAGCGGAGCAGGTACTGCAGGATGAAGCGATGGCTATGGAAGCGAAGCAGCTGGCTGACGAGATCGATGAAGGGATCCGGAAGCATGGAACGGTGGACCATCCGGAGTTCGGCAAAGTATTCGCTTATGAAATCGACGGATTTGGAAATTATAACTTTATGGACGATGCCAATGTCCCAAGCTTGCTGTCCATTCCGTATCTCGGATACACAGATGCGGAAGATCCTGTTTACATCAACACTCGCAGTATGATTTTAAGCCGCCACAATCCTTATTATTTTGAAGGGACAGCAGCTTCAGGTATCGGCAGCCCGCATACACCGCCTCATTATATCTGGCATATCGCTTTGGCAATTCAAGGAATGACAGCGATATCAAATGAAGAGAAGGATCACCTACTTGATCTAATGGAACATACCGATGCGGGAACGGGGTATATGCACGAGGGCTTCCATGTGGACGATCCTTCAGCATTTACGAGACCTTGGTTTTCATGGGCGAACATGATGTTCTGTGAGTTTCTCCTTCAGCAATGCGGCATTCAAGTGAAACGGTAACCAAGGTTATCTCAGGGCGGCTGAGCGGCCCTGCAACAAAGCCATGCACTTAAACATAAGGGGATGAAAGCATGAAGAAAAAATGGCTTATCAGTTTACTGACTCTCTCCATGATGACAGCAGTCGCAGCAGGCTGCGGCGGCAGCGGCAGCAAAGATGGGAATACCGGCAGCAAAGATGGGAATACCGGCAGCGCCAATGGGGGCGGCGAGAAAACCGAACTCACTTTCTGGGGCGATTGGGGCGGTGAAGGTCAGAAGCAGTTCGAGACGATGATCGACGCTTTCAATAAATCGCAGAATAAAATTCATGTGAAATATGTGCTTCAACAGGACATGATCACGAAGTTTCTAACGGCTGCGACTTCGGGCGGCGCCCCGGACATTCTGTTCTGGGACCGCTGGCGGACATCGCTGTACGCACCGAAAAACGTCCTTCATCCGATTGATGAGTATTTATCACGCGATAACATATCGCGCGATGATTATTACGGTGAATCACTAAGAGAGCTCTCCTATGAAGATAAATTATACGGTCTACCTCTGACAGTCGATGCTAGGGCTTTATTTTACAACAAGAAGCTTCTGGCCGACGCAGGCTTGCAGCCGCCGACAACATGGGCTGAGCTGGAAACTGCAGCTACGAAGCTGACCAAGTGGAATGGCAGCAAGCTCGAAGTTTCCGGATTCTCGATGGGTGATCTCGGATTGTTCAACATGTACTTGCAGCAAGCCGGAGGCCAAATGCTGACGGAAGACGGCAAAACCAATTTCAACAATGATAAAGGTAAACAGGTGCTCCAATTCTGGTCTGACTTGATGAACAAGGATAAAGTCTACAAGGTCGGCTTCGAGCAGGGTCTTGGAAAGGGAACGGATGCGTTCGTAACGGGCAAAGTTGCCATGCTGTATTCCGGACCGTGGATGCTGAGCACTTATAAGAAATACGGCAAAGACTTAGACTTTGGAATTGTTCCTCCGCCTGCAGGTCCAAGCGGCGATAAAGGCAGTGTGATGGGGGGATTCGGTCTGGTTATGCCGGAAGACTCCAAGTATCATGACGAATCTTGGGAATTTATCAAATGGTGGCTGGCAAACAAGGACAATGCGATGCTTTGGGCCAAAACCAGCTACAACATTCCAGCTTACAAGCCAGCGCTGGAAGACCCCTTCTTCAAGGAAGATCCGCATTGGAAGCCGTTCATGGAAACGCTTGAATTTGCCAAAATCCGTCCCGCGCACCCTGGTTATTCCGTCATGGAATCCGATGCGCTGACGCCTTACCTTCAATTGTTCCAGCAGAACAAACAAAGCATCGAGGATACGCTGAAGAAAGCCCAAGAACAGGGCGATAAGCTGCTCAAAGACAATGAGATTGCCAAATAGCACGGAAATGCAGGAAAAGGGGAGGCTCTGCCTCCCTTTCCAACAAACGAATGAAAATAAAAGTATTTTGCTGTTAGGGGGAGTTCGGGTGGCTACCGTCAGAAAGATTGAGAGGCATCAAGCGAGGACCGCTTATTTGTTCATAACGCCGACGGTGCTGTTGTTCGCCGTATTTACGGTCATACCTGTTATCATGGCTTTATATCTGAGCTTCACTAATTACGATGTTCTGAACAAAAATGATTGGATCGGACTGGAAAATTATCGCGGGTTAATCCATGATGCACTCCTTTGGACGACGTTTAAAAATGTATTTTTGTATGCGGTCATTTTTGTCCCTTTGAATATTCTCATTTCGTTGCTGCTGGCGATATTGCTGAACCGGGCATGGCGTGGTGTTAAAGTGTTCCGGACGCTTAATTATTTGCCGACGCTTACCTCATCGGTCGCAGCAGCTACGGTATGGATTTGGCTGCTGCACCCTGAGTACGGCCTTGTAAACGGAATGTTATCTTATGTAGGCATTACGGGACCTGCCTGGGTTTCACAAACCGAAACGGCGATGCTCTCTATTATCATGGTCACGTTGTGGCAGTCGGTTGGCTCCAATATGGTCATCTATTTGGCCGGACTTCAAGGAGTACCCGATTATTTGTATGAATCGGCTAGGCTTGACGGTGCAACGAAGTTCGATTGCTTCCGCTTTATCACATGGCCGCAGCTTCGTCCGACTACGTTTCTTGTCAGTACAATGTCGATCATCAGCGCACTGCAGCTGTTTGATCAAGCGTTCGTGCTGACGCAGGGCGGACCTGCTAACGTGACCAAGACGCCGGTCTATTTAATCTATCAGCAGGGCTTCAATCAGCTGCAAATGGGCTATGCCTCTGCGCAGGCGTTTGTGCTCGCGATTGCGATTCTTATTTTCTCATTAATCAACATGCGGATAACGAAAGCGGAAGAATCCGTTATATAGGAGGTAGATGTAAATGGATTCAATCGGTCATTCTGCGTTGAAGCAGACGCTGACAAAGTCGCTTTTTTATTTATCGTGTACGGTCATTGCCATCGTGATGTTCCTTCCTTTTTATTGGAGTGTTCTGACATCCATCAAGCCGGATGATGAAATATTTGCAATGCCGATTAAATGGATTCCGAAGCATATTACGTTCGAGCATTATAGGAAAGCCTTTAGCACAGTGCCTTTCGCCTTATATTTTTGGAACTCGTTCTTCTTGGCCGCAATGGGGGTATTGGCGAATTTGTTTTTCGGTTCGCTGGGGGGTTACGCCTTCGCCAAGCTGAATTTTAAGCTGAATAAACCGATATTCCGCGTGCTGCTGGCTGCTATGATGATTCCAGGCATCGTAACGATGATTCCAAGCGTGTACGTGCTCCGCCACCTGCCTCTGCTGGGAGGCAATGATATTCTCGGACATGGCGGCATGGGCCTGATGAATTCCTTTTGGGGCATTATTCTGCCGGGCGCTTCCGGAACATTCGCAGTGTTCTTCATGCGTCAGTTCTTCCTTACCCTGCCGAGCGACATGATGGAAATGGCTAGGATCGAAGGCTGCGGGGAATTTAAGATTTTCTGGCGTATCTATTTGCCGCTCACCAAGCCGGCACTTGCGACGCTGAGCATCTTCACTTTTCAGGCAGGCTGGAACAGCTTCCTCTGGCCGATGATTGTGCTTAACGATCCTAACAAAGCGACGATTCAAATGGGGCTCCAGGCATTCTCTTACAACTTCCAGACGGACTTTGGTCCAATGATGGCTGGCGCGCTTGTCGCTATTTTGCCGATTCTCGTGTTATTCCTTGCCTTGCAGCGGTATTTTGTACAGGGTATTGCGTTCAGCGGTACGAAGGGATAAATGAGGATGGTTATGCTGCTTAGCAAGCAGTCCGATTAGAAGCAATGGAATACCAAAAAACTAGTCGTTCAGGGAGAGAAAATAATGATGAAACAAGCAGAGCTGAGCTTATGGGAGAAACGCGCCGATGAAGCGCAGGAGGCGCTCGATCGCCTTTTTTGGAATGATTCCATTCGCATGTATAACATTGAAACCCCCTGCCAAAACGGGGAATGCAATACGATCTTTCATTATTGGTGGATGGCGCATGCGGTCGACGTGCTGGTTGACGGCTATATTCGAACACAGGATGTCCGATATATCAAGCGGCTGGAAACCTTCCACGAAGGGATTATAGCGCGCAACGGCGGGGCATTGCCCAATGAGCTGTATGATGACATGGAATGGATGGCGCTGGCCTTTCTTCGCGCGTATCAAGTGACTGGCAATGAAAGCTATAAGCGTTCGGTTCTCATCTTATGGGAAGATATTAAAACCGGCTGGAATGACCATATGGGTGGAGGCATTGCCTGGCAGAAGCCCCAGCTCGATTACAAGAACACGCCGGCGAATGGACCGGCTGCCATATTAGCGGTCAGATTATATCAAGTATTCGGAAACGAAACGGATTTGAAATGGGCGCTAAAAATCTATCATTGGCTGAAGGAGTACCTCGTTGACCCGGAAACAGGCTTCGTATGGGATGGGATGAACCGGAATGGGGACGGTCGAATCGATAAAGAATGGAAGTTCACTTACTGCCAGGGCGTTTATATTGGGGCTGCTGTGGAATTGTACCGCATAATCAAAGATCAGGCTTATTTGGATGATGCGGTCAAAACATATACAGCTGCCAAAGCGGAGCTGGCTGATCCTGCAAGCAGCGTCCTGCCTGACGAAGGGAACGGGGACGGAGGACTTTTCAAAGGGATTCTTATCCGATATACCGCAGAGCTTGTCAAGGAAGCTTCAACGGCAGCAGATGCAGCAGCTTTTATCGCTGCGAATGCAACTCTGCTCTGGGAACAAGGGAAATCGGCTAATGAGACATTATTCGGAACAGACTGGTCTGAAGCATCGGAAGGAGTGGTCTCGCTTAGCGCGCAATTAAGCGGAATCAAGCTGCTCGAACAAGCAGCGGAGCTCTCGAGGTTAGGACTGGTCAAGTAACAGGAAGGAAAGGAATGTGAGCTAATATGTCTGTACACACAGCGGAATCGGTAATCAGGCCGGAAATTGCGGAGGCCATGCAAGCTTCTCTGCTGCAGCATTATATGAATGATCAAACCGGTATTATGAACCAGTGGTATCCGAGGAATGCAAGTGTTAAGGGAGAGAACTGCTATTACTGGTGGCAGGATCATGTCCTGGATGTCCTTATCGACGCTTACGAGCGGACAAATGATGCGTCCTATGCGGCAAGAATAGAAGCATTTAGCCGCAGCCTGAGCTTCCGGTCCAGCTAAGTGTACAGTTAAGCGGTCTGATGCTCTTGGAGGCAGCAGCTGCAATATGGCAATCATAAACAAAGACGCTTCCAGGCGTTCGCAGCATGCGAACCTTCGGGAAGCGTCTTTGTTTGCAGAGTAAGGGCTGCCATTAAGGGTTCCTGAAGAGCAGCTTCCAATAGAAATTAATAAAATGTTCTTTAATTTGCTCCGGTGTCAGCTTTTGATCACTGTACAAGAATAGAAATGATTCCGGGCTCAATGAGGAAGCAACGTTGAATGCCGCGAAACTCGTATTAACGGGAACGATCGTTTCTGTCTGGATTCCCTCATCCAGCAGCTGCTTGATGACACCTGTTACATAGGTAAACGGCGGTGAACGATAAATTCTCAAATGGTCGTCCGAACAGAGAGAGCTCGGCTTGATGGCATTCAGCCATTGAACTTTATCGGCTATATAATCGATCCATTTGGAGAGAAAGGTTTTGAACCGCTCGTGAACGGGACGCTCGGCCGCTGCAGATAAATATTGATCATTCGCTTTCACGAACTTCTCAAAGCTGTCCATCAGCAGTTCAATGCACAGCTCTGCCTTGCAGGAATATCGGCGATAGAGCGTCCCTTGCCCGATTCCGGCGGTCTTCGCGATTTGGTGCATGCTGACACTGTCGACACCTTGCTTGTTGAATAACTGAGCAGCAGTTTGCAAAATAAGTTCACGATGCTTGGCGGCATCTTTACGTTCCGTACGCTGCAGCATGTTTACACGCCTCCTAAAAGTTTTTGCAAGCTCTGCTCAGGTCCCAAAGCAAAGGCTAAGTTTGAGGTGGATCCGCCTGCTATGCATGTCTAAAACATAAACAAGCCGAACTCTATTCGGAAGACCAAATTAAGGAAATAAAAATCGAAAAATGACTTGGCTTTCATTGACAATGAAGTGGCAGTTCGGTAAGCTTATGAAAACGGACAATTGTCCGCATAGAAAATAAGCCAGTGGTTCCGGCAGGATGCCTTGAACGTCTTCATTGTACTCCCGTAAATGTTACGGGTCAATGTTGACCGCCTGGGGGTCAGAAGGAATTACCTAGGCATTATAGGGTAGGAGGATCCGATATGACTGCAAAAGCAACATCTGCCGCAAGCACGGAAGAGCCGTTTTCGATTAAGAAGATTTTGGCGCCGCTTGCTGCAATTATTGTCGGTATTTTCATGGTTGTTCTCGATGGAACGGCGGTGAATGTAGCGATTCCGGGATTATTGCAAGAGTTTGCCACCACGTATCAGGTCGTCCAATGGACAGTTACAGGCTACGCGCTTGCTCAAGCGGCGGTTATTCCGCTTGCCGGCTGGTTATCCGATCGTTTCGGGGCCAAACAGGTATTTATTATTTCCGTTATTTTATTCACGCTGGGATCGCTTCTGTGCGCACTTTCCACATCCGTTGAAATGCTGATCATCTTCCGTATTCTTCAAGGACTTGGCGGGGGGATGGTTATGCCGATCGCGATGGCGTTCACGTACCGCCTCAGCCCTCCTGAGAAAGTGGGAGCGGTTATGGGGATGATGGGGATCCCGATCCTTCTTGCTCCTGCGCTTGGACCGGTTCTAGCCGGCTGGCTGGTCGATTATGCGAGCTGGAAATGGCTGTTCCTCATTAACATTCCTATCGGGATCGTGGGTACGATTCTCGCTGTCCGCACATTGCCAAGAGTAGAGCGTCAAGCCGTTGCAGCGCTTGATAAGCTGGGCTTCATCCTCGCTCCGATTGCGTTTGCCGGGCTTTCTTACGGCGTGAGCGAAGGCGCGAACAGCTGGACGGCTGCGAAAACGATTATCGGTATTGCAGTAGGTGCGGCTGCGCTTATCTTGTTCATTATTGCCGAGCTTTCGCGCAAAGAGCCGCTTCTGGAGCTGCGTGTATTCCGCTCCGGTGACTTCTCGCGCGGCATTATCGTACAGTGGATCTCACAAATTGCGTTGTTCGGCACGATGTTCCTTGTTCCTCTGTTCCTGCAGCAGGCGAAAGGCTACAGTGCGTTTGATACAGGGCTGATTATGCTGCCGCAAGCGATAGCAGCAGGCGTATTTATGCCGATCGGCGGTAAGCTGTATGATAAAATCGGTGCGCGCCCGCTCGTCTTGATCGGCATGCTGCTCGTAACGTTAGCTGCATTCATTCTGTCGAATGTGGATGCGGACTCCGGCTTATCCATGATCATGATTCCGCTGGCTCTTCTTGGCGCCGGTATGGGTCTTTCCATGATGCCGCTGAATACACATTTGATGCAGTCGGCTCCGAGGGATCTCGTCAGCCGCGTAACTTCATTGACCAATGCGGCGCAGCAGGTTATGACTTCCTTCGCTGTAGCAGGTCTCTCTACCATTCTGGCAAAAAGAATTCTCATCTACAACCCGACACCCGAGAAGCCGCCGACCTTGGAAATTTGGTCGCTGTCCTTCGGCGATACGTTCCTCGTTCTGACGTTTATCGCTGTGTTCGGTGCGCTTCTGGGCCTGCTGCTTCGCAGACCTGCCGGCCAGGCCGGTGAAGAAGAAGGTAAGCAGCCTGAGATGATGATGCATATCGGATAATCCATGTATACGACAAAACGCTATCCACAGCCTCATAACGCGGCTGCATGGATAGCGTTTTTTTATCTACATGATACTCCAATCAAGCTCGGCGGACATCGTTTCAAGCAGATGAACGCCTGCTGTGCTGTTGCCCTTGCTGCCTAGGGACGGACCGATAACGCCGATTCCAAACTGCCCGGGAACAACCGCCATAATTCCGCCGGAAACGCCGCTCTTCGCAGGAATGCCGGCACGAATCGCAAATTCGCCGGATGCGTTATACATACCGCACATCACCATGAAGGTTTTGGCGATCTGAACATAACGCCGGGGAATGAGCTCCCGCCCGGTTAAGGGATCGGTGCCGTCAAATGCGAGCACAAGCGCCATACGGGACAGCTGCTCCGCATTAATTTCAATGGCGCAGTGCTTGAAGTAAACCTGCAGCACATCCTCGACGGCGATCTCCTCGCCAAGCACCTCGTTGTCTTTCAGGAAATAAGCGAGCGAACGGTTGCGGTGGGCGGTTGCCGACTCAGATCGGAATACGGAATCATTGAATCTTAGTGAAGCGCCGCCTGAAATCTCTTGGAAAAAACGCAGAATCCGTTCGATTTGAACAGGCGGCGAATCGCCATGAATGAGTGAGCTTACAGCAATCGCACCGGCATTAATGAGGGGATTAAAGGGCTTTCCCGGCTCTACAAGCTCGAGTTTCAGCATCGAATTGAAATCATCACCGGTGGGCTCCATACCAACCTTGTCGAACACGCCATCCTCGCCATTATCGATAAGGGCAAGTATGAGCGTGAACACCTTTGAGATGCTCTGCATGGTGAACGTCAGGCCGCAGTCCCCGGCAGAAGCCGTTTCTCCGGATTGTCCTGTAATGAAGATGCCCAGAGCATCTCGGGGCGCTTTGGCCAGTTCAGGTATGTACGAGGCTACTTGCCCGTCGCATGTATGTACCCGGCTTGCCTCTACCCAATAGGGCAGTTTCTTGCGAAGCTGTTCAATCATCGCTGTCATCCTCCGTATAAATGGCTGTATGCAACCAGTGTACGGCTCCGTTCGTACCAGTTGCAAGAGCCAAAATATAAACTATTCCCACTTATTTGATTCGTGTACAATAAGGAGTGAATTTCCAAATCCAATCAATCATATTCATAATGGAAAGAATCGCAAACGTTCAGGAGGCACTATGATTAAAGTACTCGCATTCTTTTTGCTTTGGCGGCTGCTTGGTAACCCATTTCTAGCCATTATCGTCCTGCTCGCCGTTTTTTATTTATTAGATCGCCGCTATGTCGGAATTACACCCAGCATTGTTAAACCGCTTCGCCGCTTGGGACTCATCAAGCGTCTAAGGCAGCAGGTGTACATGAATCCCAATGATATTCCTGCCAAACACGAGCTCGCCCGTCTGCTTATTGAACGGAAAAGATACAAGGAAGCGAAGGAGCTGCTGATGCCGCTGCAGGATGCACTGGAGCATTCAGCCGAATACTGGGATGATCTGGGTGCCTGCTTGGCTCACTTAGGCGAGACAGAAGCGGCGGAGGCGGCTGTTCACAACGCCTTATCGATTAATCCAAGAGTCAAATACGGCAATCCGTATCTGCGGTTTGCTGCCCTGCATGCCAGAACAAACCCGGAGAAAGCTATTGCTCATCTCCAGTCGTTTCGCTCCATCCAATCATCCTCATGCGAGGCCTACTACAGGTTATCGAAGCTGTACACGCAGCTAGGCCAGAGCGGCGATGCCAAGCAGGCGCTTGCCGAGTGCAGCCAGATCTACCGGTCACTGCCGCGCTACAAGAAGAGGCAGGAGCGCAAATGGGCGCTGCTCGCTTTTTTCAGCCGCATACGCTCTTGACACAAACCGCCTTCTTTCAGGCGGTTTTTTAATATGATATACTTTCCAAATTTGTTCAATTCTATCATTGTTCTTCCTCTTGAAATCATTCATAATTGGAATAGTTTCAACAGAGAGAGAACATACAACAAGGAAACAGGAACGGGGAGTCTATTTGAATGCGTCGTAATGTCTGGCTATTAGCGCTTATATTGATAGCTGTGTTATTAGGTGTGAATAATACCATCTATTATTTCACTACAAAAAGCTCGCTGGAAAGCAATCTTCGGCATGAACTGGAAACGGTTGCGAAGCAAATTGCAATTTCCATTGAAACGTCAAGAAACGGTTCGGAGAAATATCAAGATCAAATTGGGCGTGAGCTTCGGGCAGCCTCGATTGCCGCACAGTATGCTTTGAATCCAGATATCGAGAAGGTAACCAATGCTCAGCTTGTTGAGCTGAAGAGCAAACTCGATTTATATGATTTGACCTTGCTTAAACGCACGAAGGACAATATTGTGCTGTACCGGTCGTCGGACAATAAGCAGCTTAATTATCCGACAAGCTCATGGGATCCATGGTACAAGGCGTTTAATCAGCTGTTTGATCAGAAGAAAGTAACGGTGAAGTGGGGGCAGTCTTTAACCAATTTCTGGACAGGACCCTTTGAATTCTCAACCGTTCAGACGAAGGTCATCAATAAGTGGGGCTATTATTACGATGGTACGACCAACTATATCCTGGATCCGTACATAAGTTATGATGATCGGCAGCGTGACTATGATAATGTTACGGGCGTTAATCACATGATCTCGGAGACGCTCAGCCAGAACGACACGGTGCTTGAAATCGGCGTATTGAATCCGGAAACCTTCGATTCGGGCCCGAGAGTCACCATCAATGAAAATGGCGAAGAAGTCACTCATATGACTCAAAATCCGATATTGAACGGAACGAATGCCTTTAAGCACGAGAATGACAGCCGTAATGTTCAATTAGCCAATGAAACGAATAAGTATGTCTGGCTCAATACGACCATAAACGGCAAGCATGTTTTGAAACTGTATATTCCCGTGAATATCAATAAAGTAGCCAGCATGTTAGACGGGAATGGCGATGCAATCGACCGTTACGTCCTTACTTTGGTTGCGGATTACCAGACGATCCAAGATAAACTGGATAAGCAGTTCGTTAATATCGGGATCATTGTTGTCATTGTAACCGCACTTAGCTTTATAATCGTTTATTGGACGGCAACGGGCTTCAGAAAATCCCAGGACAAACTCGTCCGTAAAGCGCAGGAGACGTACGTGGAGGAGATCAATCAGCTGTTTCAATCGATAAGGGCGCAGCGGCATGATTTTTTGAACCATGTACAAACCATTCATTCGCTTGCGGAAGTTAACAAGATCGATGAGCTTAAGGCTTACACCGCTGAATTAACGGGTGAGATCCGTCAGATGAATGATATTATTAATATTGGCAATCCAGCCATAGCCGCGCTCATCCGGGCCAAGATTTCGCAAGCTGAGTTACTGAGAGTGCAGCTGGAGACAAGCATTAGTGATATGAACAAGATGGAGCTTGGCGTGAAGTCGCTCGATATGACGCGGATATTGGGCAATCTGATCGATAATGCTTTCGATGAAGCGTTGAATTATTCTGAGGAAGAACGTTTCGTCCGTATTTTCATCGGCCAGAAACCGGGATATCTTGAATTTGCGATAAGCAATACCTGCTTGCACGCGGAGACATTGGCAGCCAAACCGCTCTTCGAATCGGGCTATACGTCCAAGGACGGTACGCATTCGGGGCTGGGTCTATCCATTGTCAAATCGATTGTGGATCAATATAAAGGGCTGGTCCGCATCGCGATCAATGAGCCGGGGATGATTACATTTATAGTGAAAATACCGGATTGATCATGACAAGGCTCCTTATTCGAACTTCAAAGTTCGCATAGGGAGCCTTTTTTACAAGCATCTGACAAAGAACTTATCTGGTCTGAATCCTATATTTATGTAAGTAGGCGTCTAATACTCGGCGAAAACGTTTACGCTTGTGGTATAATAGATGGAATGCATATGGATGAACGGAGGACGACGGATGAGCACATTTTTTCAACTGGATGAGCAGCGTCTGCGCGGACTGGAGACTATGCTCGCAAGCAGCATGCCCTTGCCCAACATAGAGCAGGGCTGGGATTACTACCGCCGTGAAAAGGTGCTCTCTGTTCAAGTCATGGATGGAACGGCGATCTATGGAACGGTGCGTGATACCGATATTTATGCGGTTACTTTGGATACAGATGATTTTGCATTCAGTACATGTACATGTCCCTATAACGGGTACTGTAAACATATGGCCGCCGTGTTTTATGCTTATAACGCCTACGCAGGCAAAAGCCCGGATGAGGTTCATAACCGGCTTCTCTATGGCACTGAATTGATTGAGGCCGATCAGGATTCAGAGGGCAAAACCTCAGCCGTTCTTGGAACAGCCGATTCAACCGAAGGGAAGCTGGAGGATACCTCCGAGCATTGGCTGGAGGAAATGGAGCAGCTGCACGGTGAGGTATGGCGGCAGTGCCGTCATTCCCTGCATCCTTTGCAGTCTGTGCTCTCGGCCTTGAAAGGCTTATCCAAATCATGGGATGAAGGCCTGCGCCGGCTTCATTGGATGCATGCCATACTCTTCGTGATTGATCAGTCGGAGAGAGCTTACTCGGCAACGGACAGCTACAGCCGATATTATTATGAAATGGCCTTCGCGCGGATGACGGAGCCTTGGCTGAACCATTACCATGAGCTGGCTGCGGAGCTGATCCCTGATCAGCTATCCAAGGCGGAGCTTGCGGCAGTCGATAATCTCAATCAGATCTTCCATGAACGGGATATGGACCGGGAACAGCAGCTGCACCGCTGGGAGACGCTGTATTTTTCCCTATGGGCGAAGCTGGTTGAACATAAAGCTTGGAGAGCAAAGGAAGAAACGTGGCTGAGGAAGAAGCTGAAGGCTGGCAGCCAAAACGGGCATCCGCTTTTCTTCTATCCGATGGCGCTTGCTTTCCTCGCTTTCGCTGAGAACCGGGATGAAGAAGCTATTGAGCTGCTGAGCAAAACTGTGTTTAACCGGACGGCATTGCTGGCAAGCGATTGTGCGCTGCAGCGGTTAGAGGAACGGGATTGGAAGAAGCTTGAGGAGTGGCTTTCTTATTTGTACGCGGGTCTGACGATTGAACGGAAATCGCGTGCTTTCGGCCCTTTTCTCAGCATGTGCCGGTTAGCGGATGTACAGCAGCCGGATAACCCGGCATGGCAGGAGTATCTGATTTCGTTCCTCCCTTTCTCCTACTCCGCCCTGTCGGAGCATTGGCTGGACCGCCGCAAATACGAGCAGTGGGCTGATTTGCAGCTTTTGCTAGGCATAGAGCCGGATGAAATGGATATTCAAGTGGTGCGGGAGATTGCCAAGGATGCGCCGCGGACGCTGTATCCGCTCTACCATCAAGCTATCGAAGGAGCGATCCGGCTGCGCAATCGGCAAGGCTACAAGCAGGCTGTGAAGCTCATGAAGAAGCTGGAGAGGCTGTACAAGGCAGAGAAGCAAGCTGACAAATGGAGCCGTTACGTGAATGGCGTTGTACGGAAGCATCAACGTCTGCGCGCACTGCAGGAAGAGCTCTGGAGGGGAAAAATCATCACATGAGAGGCTACACAGGTGCTGAAACTATAACGATAGATGGCTATTGGAAGGATGGTGACGGCATTGTGCTTGCCGTTCATCATGCTGCCGGTTTAACGCTTCGGCTGCGCCAGCTGTTGTTCGCGTGGCACGAGGCTTCCTGGTATGGTTCTGAAGTTGAAGAGAGAATTGACGAGCGTCTGAAGCAGACGGAGATGATTATTTCACCGCTTCAAGCGATGGACTATTTGGCTGCGCCCGAGTCTGTCCGATTACTCAAGACCGAATGGACGGAGCGGGCCAGCCTTCTGCGGGAATTGGCTAAGCTGCTGCGCCAAGCTCTGCAGAAGGGCTGGTATGCGCCGGACTGGTCGCGCTGGACGGCTGAGAGCCGGGCATGGAAGCTGGATATTCCTGCCTCAGAGCTTGAGGCATGGGCCCAGATCAGAAGGATCGTGCCTGCGATTGAAGAGCAGGGCGATCTGGGGGCGCTGCAGCTTTGGTTCAGTATGATCGTCGAGGAATTGATTGAAACCGATGAGAACGTCGCTGCTGTGTGGAGCTCGACTGTTGCTGCATTGGGGACAGGAGCGCTCGTTACGAAGGCGGCCGATGAAGAGGATTGGCTGGTTTCAATTGGTCTGAAGCAGGATAATATGCCTTTTCGTACAGCGCTTCAGCTGCTTGAGCCAACTGCGGAAGAGGGCTGGCGGCTTCGTCCTGCTGTACAGGATCGAGCAGAGGGCGGCCGCTGGATTATGTTGGAGCTGGCAGCTAAGGGGCAAGTCACTGAGGGGCATGAAATTGGCGCTGGAGATACCCCTTTGCGGTTTAAGCTTCATGAGGATGCTCCCAAAGAATGGCAGCCATTCTTTGAAGAAAGAATGCGTAAAGATGAACATAAATGGGCGGCCGCACTGCCTGATTGGGTAGAATCGACTGCGCCGGTTGTTCCCGCGGAGTCAGCTGAGAAGAGAGCAGGAGGCGCACAAACACAGGCCGCCGAGCGCATTAAAATTAATTTATCGGACAGTGAAGCGTGGGATTTTCTGGAGCGGGCAAGTGTCAGGCTGCTTGCCGCCGGAGCCTCTGTACTGCTTCCGAGCTGGTGGGAAGCTGTCCGCAGCCGCAAGCTGCGTCTGAAGGCGAAGGTCAAATCATCGGTTGGCTCGTCGGAGCAGTCGATGTTCGGCCTGCAGCAGATCGTCGATTTTGACTGGAAGCTGGCCGTTGGCAATGTGAATATGAGTGAAGCGGAATTTATGCGGCTGGCTGAAGAGAACCGGCGTCTTCTGCAGATCGACGGCGAATGGGTGCATTTGGATCCGGATGACGTTGAGCGTCTGCGCAAATGGCTGAAGAAGAACGGCGGCAAGAGCAGTTTAACGATGCGTGATGTGATGGAGATGCATCTTCGCGGAGGGACGGAGCTTGAGCCGGAGCGTGAGGATGATGAAGACGCACTAACCGCAGAGGTGGAGCTCAACGAGCATTTGACCGCATGGATCAGCAAGCTAAATGAATCCTCCGACTTACCTCTAGTTGAGAAGCCGGAGGCCTTCCAGGGCGAACTGCGCCATTATCAGCTGCAGGGTGTTTCCTGGCTTGCATTTCTGCGCCGTTTCGGACTGGGTGCCTGTTTAGCCGATGATATGGGTCTGGGCAAAACGATTCAATTCACAGCCTATCTCCAGCATGTTCTGGAAACCGGCGTGACAGGACCTTCCCTTCTGATCTGTCCGACCTCGGTAATCGGGAACTGGGAGAAGGAGCTGGAGCGGTTTGCTCCGGCGCTTCGCGTGCTTGTTCATTACGGTCCCCGCCGGGCCAGAGGAGAAGAGTTCGCCGCGGCTGCGGCTGAGGTTGATCTTGTCATTACCTCTTACGCACTGGCCCCTCTTGATGAGGAAGAGTTAGCTGGAATGAGCTGGGACGTTGTTTGCTTGGATGAAGCTCAGAATATTAAGAACTATTATACCAAGCAATCTGCAGCGATCCGCGGATTGTCAGCGAATCACCGGGTTGCATTAACGGGAACGCCGATGGAGAATCGGCTGACGGAGCTGTGGTCGCTGTATGATTTTACAAATCCGGGTTATCTGGGCAGCCTGAGTGAATTCAGGAAAGCCGTTGTACTGCCTATTGAACGGGAGCGTAATGAGACGCTTATCGGTGAGCTGCAGCGCTGGGTCAAGCCGTTCATGCTGCGCCGGGTGAAGAAGGATCCGGCCATTCAGCTTTCACTGCCGGAGAAGAACGAGATGCGTACCTATCTGTCTCTCACCGTGGAGCAGGGGGCGTTGTATGAGAATATCGTTTCTGATCTGCTTGGTAATTTGGAATCGGCGGGGGGCCTGCAGCGGCGGGGGATGATTCTCTCGGCTCTGACCCGGCTCAAGCAGGTGTGCAACCATCCGAGCCTCCTGCTTAAGGAGGAGGCCGACGCTGTTCAATCGGCTTGGGATCCGGATCGCTCCAATAAAGTGCTGCGCGTGCTTGAAATGGTGGAGGAGATTGCCGCGGAAGGTGAACGCTGCTTGATCTTCACTCAATATGTGGAGATGGGTATGACGCTGAAACGATTGATTGAGGAGCGCATTGGCATCCCGACCCCGTACCTATATGGCGGCGTGCCAAAAGCTGCGCGTGATGCGATGATTGAAGGATTTCAAGATGAGAAGCAGCCTGGCTGCGCATTTGTTCTATCGCTTAAGGCCGGCGGAACGGGGCTCAATCTGACGGCAGCCAATCATGTTATCCATTTTGACCGGTGGTGGAATCCTGCGGTTGAGAATCAGGCGACTGACAGGGCATTCCGTATCGGTCAGACGCGAAATGTCCAGGTGCATAAATATGTAACCCTGGGCACATTGGAAGAGAGAATCGACGATATGATTAATCGGAAGCAGCTTATGAATGATCAGGTCGTTGGTCAGTCGGAGAACTGGATTACGGAAATGTCCACTGACGAGCTCCGGGAGCTCTTTACTCTCCGCAAGCAGCGTCTAAAGGGATAGGGTTTCGTGAATGAAGGATGGAATAGAGCAGAGATACGCATAAGCATCATGATAGAAATATTTCTAAAATGCGAGGTGCTACGATGGAGCGAAAAGTCAGGGAGCCGGGCTCATTAATCTCTTCGGAAGAAGCAGAAGCCCAGGCGCCGGAGGTCACCAAAGAGACTCAAATCGGGCCCGCAGATGCATCTCCTCATTGGGGTGGCTTCTACAAGGCAATCCGGGATGCCGTTGAAGCATTGCGTTCGGAGTGAAAAAGTCGAAGCCCTCAAAAGGGCACAAGTCATGGCAATCACGCCTTAGTTTGTCCCCCCTTATGCAAAATGGCTGTACAGGTCATCGAACCTGTACAGCCATTTTACTGTTTGCATCCGCCGCTGCCTTAAGGTACTCGTGCGGATCTGATGCGCGGCTGCCTGAAGATACTCGTGCGGACCAGATCCGTCGCAGCCTGAAGGTACTCGTGCGGAACAGATCCGCCGTGAAGCGCGGCTGCCTGAAGGTACTCGTGTGGAACAGATCCGTCGCAGCCTGAAGATACTCGCGCGGACCTGATGCGCGGCTGCCTGAAGATACTCGTGCGGATCTGATGCGCGGCGGCTTGAAGGTACTCGTGCGGATCTGATGCGCGGCTGCGTCGTTGACGATACGGATGAGATGGTTTTGCAGCATATCTTCTTGCAAGTCCGTTAGACGGGTAGGTTGATCCATGGCCCTGCCAACATCGCTCTTCGCTTCCATCAGTGGCATAAGAGTTACAAGATACCTGATAAACCTAAACCTTGGCCTATACTGGAATTCATACAGTTAAAACTGTGCTCTCCGCTTGAGGCTGCCTCTATACTGTAATCCATACAGTTAAATCGCCCCAAATGAGCCTTTTGGAGCTCAATTCGGCAATTTAACTGGAAATTTCCAGTATAGCGCTAGTTTGAACATCTAAAGCCCGAAATAGCTGTAAACATCCAGTATAGATGACGATGCGATGACGATGCGATGACGATGCGATGACGATGACGATGCGATGACGATGACGATGCGATGACGATGCGTCGTGTGGTTGGCCTGCAAACACTTATCGCTCCGCCAAGCGCCGGGAGCTGGTCGCGGTGCAGAAAGGAAGCCACGAATGCCGAAGACGCTTCCATTCGAGGATCGATTCGATATTTGGATGTTATTTCTTTATAATGTAAGAGGGACGGTTTGATCATTCCGCAACCGCTTTGACAAGCCGGCTACATAATCAGTTGAAGAAGGAGTTGTTAGAAGAAGATGAAATACACGTATTTGGGACGCTCGGGCTTGAAGGTAAGCAGATTATGCCTTGGAACGATGAATTTTGGGGTGGATACGGACGAGCAGGAAGCATTCCGTATCATGGATGCAGCGCTTGACGCAGGTATCAACTTCTTTGATACAGCGAATATATACGGATGGGGCGAGAATGCCGGCCGTACCGAAGAAATTATCGGACGATGGTTTGCCCAAGGCGGAGGACGCCGTGAGAAAACCATTCTTGCCACCAAGTTCTACGGTGATATGTCCGACAAGCATGATGGCCCGAACGGCGAAGGCGGATTATCCGCTTATAAGCTGAGACGCCATCTGGAAGGTTCCCTTCGCCGCCTGCAAACGGATCATATCGAGCTTTATCAAATGCATCATGTCGATCGTAATGTGAGTTGGAGCGAGCTGTGGGGCGGGTTTGAAACCGCTGTGGCGCAAGGCAAAATCGGCTATGTGGGTGCCAGCAACTTTGCGGGCTGGGATCTGGCCGTTGCGCAGGGCGAGGCTAAAGCCCGCGGCTTCCTTGGACTTGTAGCCGAGCAGCATAAATACAATTTGCTCTGCCGGCTGCCGGAGCTTGAAGTGCTTCCTGCAGCGAAAGGACTTGGAATTGGCGTTATCCCATGGAGCCCGCTGGATGGCGGCTTGCTTGCAGGCAATGCCCTGCGAGGCGGAGCGGGTAAACGGAGCAATGATACAAAGCGCGTCGAACAGCACCGTTCACAGCTTGAAGCATTCAAGGAGCTAAGCGATGAGCTGGGCGAGCGCGAGGACATCATTGCCCTGGCGTGGCTGCTTGCTAATCCTGCGGTAACGGCACCGATTATCGGCGTCCGTACGCTGGAGCAATTCGAGCGTTCCCTTCGCGCAGTTGAGCTCGAGCTGGATGAGAGAACGATGAAACGCTTGGATGAAATCTTCCCTGGACCAGGCGGAGATGCACCTCGCGCTTATGCTTGGTAAGCATTAAGCGAACGCAATTATAACATCAAGGATATTATTACCCTGATTGAAACCGCTGCCCACAGGATATTCTCCTCCTGTGGGCTTGTTATTATGACCCGCAGCTGACATCTCCGTCGAAAAGTCACCCTGACTCGTTGTATTTTCGACCTCCTTCCATTCGTCCGTTCTGATTATAATCAAATTGTAAAGAAGCTTGCCGGGCGGGATCAGAACAAGTGAATGTTTCCGGCCGGTTAATCTGCTTAAGCAGCAGGTGGCAGCGGAAGCAGGCACAACAAATTATCGGGAGGTCATGTTCATGAAGAAAGGTTTAACGTATGCGGCAACGATGCTCTTATCCCTGTCGTTTGTTCTCACTGCTTGCGGTTCAAAGGATGAAACAGGCAACAACGCGAGCACTAACGCCAGCTCCAACAATACCGGCAACATTAACGCTGGAGACAACCAAGAAACCGGTACTGACAATGCCGGGGAGCCCGCTGCTAAAGACGTAACCCTCACGCTTCGGCACACGCAAATCAAAGAAACGAGCAAGGTCCGTTTGAAAATTTTGCAGGATGTTGTGGCGAAGACTGAACAAGAAAACGCCGGCCTCACATTCAAATTAGAAGGCATTGACGAGGTCGTTAACCGCGATCAGAAGCTGAAAGCCGAAATGGCGGCAGGCAACCCGCCCGATATCTTCGAAGTTTTCGGCGGTGCTGATCTGAACCTCTACGTCAAAGCAGGCCGCATGCTTGACCTGACGCCGATTATTGATGAATTGGGCCTTAAAGATAAATTTGCAAGCCTGGATGAGTTTACGATTGACGGCAAAGTATATGGACTTCCTTTCGGAGGCTACAGCGAAGGCGTCTTCTATAATAAAAAGATATTCACCGATCTCGGTTTATCCGTTCCAACCACATGGGATGAACTGCTGAAGGATGCTGACGCGATTAAAGCCAAGGGCATCACGCCATTCGCACTTGCAGCCAAAGATGGCTGGGTAAACGGCATGCTGTGGAATACGGTCATGGAGCGCCACGTTGGAATCGCAGCATTCGATAAGCTCGTTACCGGCGAAATGAAATGGACCGACCCGGATTTCGTTGCCGGCTTCACAAGCTATGCGGAGCTGGTGAACAAAGATTACTTCACCAAAGGCTCGCTTGGGCTTGCCTATGCGGAGCAAGGCGCGAAATTCCTTAAAGGCGACGCCGCGATGGTATTCACAGGCACATGGGATGCCAATCGTTTCACCGGCGACGAAGCCGGAGACCTTAAAGGCAGCATCGGCTACTTCTCCTTCCCGTCGATTCCAGGCGGCAAAGGCGACCAAACCTCCATCAATGCCAGCTACTCCAACGGCTTTGGTTTCTCATCTAAACTAAGCGACGACCAGAAAGCGATGGTTAAAGCCTTCATCAAAAACTTCTTCAGCGAAGAAGTGCAGAAGCGTACGCTGGTGGAAGACAAGGTTCTGCCTTCGATGAAGCTGTCCGACCTATCCGGCATTGATCCGTTGATCTCCGAGGTTCTTCAAGTAATGGCCCATGCATCCTCGTCATGGAAAGCATTCGATGCCATCGTTCAGCCAAGTGTAGGCGCAGATGTCGGCGTTGGCCTGCAGGAGCTGATCGGCAAAGTGAAATCACCGCAGCAAGTAGCCGAGAAGATCCAGGCGTCTCAAGATAAAGCAAACGCGCAGAAGTAATCTCCGCCGATAAAGCAAGCCGATAAAGCAAGCAAGAGAGGGTGCCCAGCCTTAACAGGCACCCTCTTTCTATTCCATTTGCCCTTATCTGCGACAATTTTCAAGGAGGATCCTATGAACAAAGCGCTCAAGAACCCCTATACCTACATCGCGTTCATCGTCCCGACATTGCTGCTGTATGCGCTGTTTTTCATTTATCCCGTCATCGTCTCCTTCGTATACGGCTTCTACCAATGGGACGGCGTCTCAGCGAAAGTTTTTATCGGGTTCGATAATTTCATGAGGTTGATGCAGGATGAGATCTTTGTTAAAGCCTTCATCAACAATATGTATTTCATGGCGTTTTCCCTTCTCGTCAACATCCCGCTTGTGTTCCTGATTGCCATTATGATCAGCAAAATAAGACGGATGCGCGGCTTCTATAAATCAGCGGTATTCGTGCCGGTGGTGATCTCGACTGCAACGGTGGCGATATTGTTCGGCGTTCTCTACGATCTGGATTCCGGCTTGCTCAATCAAATTCTTCGGGCTGCCGGGCTGCCTGAGCAGGAATGGCTGTCGAATCCGCATTTGGCGATGATCTCGATTCTGCTCGCGAATGCATGGCAAAATATCGGCTTCTTCATCGTGCTTTGCTTAGCGGCCATTCTGAACATTCCGAAGGAAGTCGGCGAAGCGTCTCAGATTGACGGGGTTAACGCATGGAATGAAACGTGGAAGATCACGCTCCCGCTCGTTCGGCCAGTCTTGTTCGTCATGCTGCTGTTAACCGTATCCGGAACGCTGAAAGTGCTTGATATCGTGCAAATTATGACTAATGGCGGGCCGTTTCAATCCACGGAGGTGATGTCCACTTACATGCTTAAGGTCGGCTTCCGCTCCATGGAGCTTGGTTACGGCAGCGCGATTGGCGTCGCTATGTTCGTGATCACCATTATCATGACCGGTATCTTGCAAAAAGTGTCCAAATCCGAGGAGGTGCAGTACTAATGGAGCGAATGCTGCCGTCACACCGTCTGGATCAACGTGCTTCTCTCATACGCAGGCTGCGCCTCTTGGATCGGCTCCGAAGAAGCCAGTGGCCGATTCATCTGGTTCTGCTGTTGTATGTCATTTCGATTCTGTTTCCTTTATTGTGGCTGCTGCTTTCCTCCTTCAAGACCAATCGTGAGATTACAGTGAATACCTGGGCGCTGCCTGCTCACTTCAATTTGGACAATTATCGTGCGGCTTGGGAATCGGCTCATATTGGCGGATATGCGTTTAACAGCTTATATGTAACGGTTATCTCCTGCGCGCTTACACTTGTGCTGTCGGCTGCAGCGGCATTTGCCTTATCCCGCATGAAATACAAACAGCTGAGCAGGAAGTTTTTCGCGTTTATTCTGCTCGGGCTGATCGTACCGCCAGGCGCTCTGTTCATACCGCTGTACAGGCTTATCAATTTGATTCATATCTATGATTGGCATCTGTACAATACGCATTTATCGTTGATTTTGGTATACTGCACATACGCACTCCCAATCACGATCTTCATCCTGCATGCGTTTATGCAGTCCATTCCAAGCGAGCTTGAGGAAGCCGGAATTATGGATGGGCTAAGCGCATTCGGTTTATTTGCAAGAGTCATTATTCCCGTGTCCATGCCCGCATTGGTTACGGTCTTTATACTAGCGTTCATCAATAACTGGAACGAATATATTTTCTCGCAGCTATTCCTAACAACGGAATCCCTGCGCACGCTGCCGACGGGGATGGCCACGTTCAACGATGGCTACCGGACCAACTTTTCTTCCCTGTCGGCTGCAGTCATTATCAGCATCCTGCCTGTGCTTGCCGTGTATATGTTCCTCCAGCGTCAGATTATCGACGGGATGACAGCAGGCAGTGTGAAGGGCTAGCTGCCCGTATAATCCGCTCTGGCAAGCCCCCCGGCGAGTCGAAACCTAACTGTCATAAAGGAGCCGTACCGCCATGAATTTACGCCCGAAGCTGCTGCTTGCTTTCATTGGCCTTATTGTTGTTCCGCTCATTGGTCTTGGGATCGTATCCTTTCTCAATTCGGAGCATCTGCTTGAAAAAAAGTACAGCGAGCAAACGGAGATCACACTTAAGGCGGTAGGCGGCAATATTCGTTACTTCTTCAAGGAGCTCGACCAGCTGACAGACTCCAGCATAACGAATGCAACCGTTCAAGAGGCGCTGCGAAGCTTGCGCGACTCCAGCGGAGATGCAAGCACGCTCATTGCGATCAGCCAATATGAGAAATCGCTTGGGCGTATTTTATTTCAGAATCCTGCGCTCAGTATGGTCGTGCTGTACGGCATGGATGGGACGATGCTCCGGTCGATGAGGAATGATCCGACGACTTTCCTGCCTATTGCGTATGACCTGCTGCAGAGCCATCCGATCTACCGCGATGTTATGGAGGAAGGCGGCCGTCCTGTATGGATCGGGCCTTATGAGCAGCCGGAGCTGACGGGCAACGGAGCGGCGCTTTTTACCCAGATGAGGCTCGTGAAGGACATGGATACGCTCAATAATATGGGGATTATGGTCACTCAGGTGAAATCCAATGAAGTGAGCAGCATGCTCCAGGATTTCACGGTGTCCGGCGAGAAGCAGACGGAAACCAGGTATTTAATTATCAACAAGGACGGACTTGTCATGCTCGACAGCCGTCATAAACTCGAGGGCAGACACGCCGGTGCGCTGACTGCAGCGCCGATTGAGCAAACACAGCGGTATGACAGCCTGCGGGCTGATTTTGGCGGGCAGGATTCGCTGGTTTCTTCGTATAATCTCGACCGCAACGGCTGGGTGCTCGTATCGGTTAAATCCTGGCAGTCACTGACGAATGAGAACGTCCGTTTCGTCAAATGGATTGCGGTGATTACGCTGCTATGCTTGCTGTTTGCGATCCTGTTCAATATGTTTTTCGTGAACCGGGTGGCCAAGTCTATTATTCGAGTCGTGCGCAAAATGCGGCTCGTTGAGCAAGGCATGCTTGATATTCGCGTTCAGGCGCGCGGCAAAGATGAGACGGTGCTCCTGGCACACAGCTTCAACAGTATGGTCGACACGATCGGCAATCTGCTCAGCGAGGTCAGAACAGAGCAGGAGCGCAAGCAGCGTGCCGAGATGATGCTGATGCAGGCGCAGATCAAGCCTCATTTTCTATTCAATACGCTGGAGTCGATTAACGCGCTTGCCGCTCAGAACGAAGGCGGGAAGATTATGCAGATGGTTCGCAGATTGAGCAATTTATTGCGCACGAGCATGCATCAGTCGGAGATTATCACCGTCAGCCAAGAGATCGAGCATGTCCGCAGTTACCTGGAAATTCAAAAATACCGGTTTGAAGATATGTTCAGTTATGAGCTGGATATTCCGGACACCGTTCTGGATTATACGATACTTAAGCTGACGCTGCAGCCGCTTGTGGAGAACAGCATTCAGCATGGCTTCGACGGCCTGGAAGGAATGGGGATCATCACGATTGCCGCTGAAGTTGAAGAAGGCGCTGTTCTGTTCACGATCCGGGATAATGGGGTTGGGATGAACGAGGAAGCGCTCATGCGGCTGAATGCCATGCCTAATCTGCAGTCGGCCGGCATAGGAGCTGTCGATGAAGCCGCGCAGGGTGAGCGCAGAGGTCTTGGATTGCGCAATGTAGCGGACCGGCTCCGCATTCACTATGGCAGCCATTATGGATTGCGGATCTGCAGCCAAGAGGGTTATGGTACCGTTATCCGGATTAACATCCCGCGAAGCAGAGGTGAATGAGCATGAACGGCAAAGTACTTCTGGTGGACGACGAACCGCATATAACACGAAATCTGGTGAAAGTCATTCCTTGGAGCATGCTTGGGTTAGAAATTACCGGTACGGCCAAGAACGGGGTTGAAGCACTGGAGCTGATGCAGGCTGATCCGGCCGACCTCGTGCTGTGCGATATACGGATGCCCGTGATGGACGGGCTTGAGCTGGTCCGGCATATCCGCAAGCAGGGACTGCCATGCGAGATTATTATGCTGTCGGGCTACCAGGATTTCGCTTATACCCGGGCTGCCATTCAATATGGGGTGAAGGATTATATACTCAAGCCGATTCCCTATGATGAACTGACCGGAGTGATCGCCAGAGTCATGTCCGAGCAGAGGAACAAACGCCTTCAAGTAAAGGAGGAGCAGCGCAGGCTCGGCCGGATGATCGATCTTGCCAGTGAGAAGGTGCTCTATGATGTGCTGATGGATTACACCGATATTACGCCGGACAACTGGTTGATGGCGGCTCAGGAGCAGCACCTTGGCAACCCGCGGTACACGTTGATCCTGCTTGATATTGATGTCGGGTCGGAGAATGCGCGTGATTGGCGGGAGTGGCCGGATAAGGAACGGAAGATGTGGAATTTCGCCGTCTGCAACGTGCTTCGGGATACCCTTCAGCTAGCGGGTCTGCTTCATGCGGTCATCCAAATGCGTGACGGTGAATGGTGCGTCTTGATTCAAAGCCGGGAAGATGAGGAGCCAGTGGGGGAGCGGCAGATCAAAGCTTGGACAGAGCTGCTGCTTCATTCCGTTCAAAACAATGCGAAGCTGAAGCTTCAAGCCGGCGTGTTCAGCAAGCAGGCAGCCATTACGGAGCTGTCCTTTGCTTACAAGACGGTTCAGCGCGGCATACAGCTTACCACGGAAACGGTACCGTTCACCATATTCAGCGGTGAACAGACGGGCGGGATCGAAGCTGGGCGCGCCTTATGGGATATTGCCGAGCGGCTTATCGGCGCGATGAAACGAGGCGATGCCGCAGGCGTCGATGAGGAGCAGAAGCGGATTGCCGAGCAGCTCCAGCAAGCAGGCGGAAGCGCGGAGGGCAGATTAAAGCCGCTTCTGCATTTTCTTGCTCTCCATCTGATGCGCGAGCTGAAGGAAGCGGATCTGCTGCCGCCTGGTCAGGAAGAGTCGCTGTGGCGGAAGATGGATATGCGCTTATGCGTGAAGGATCTGTTCGCCGCTATCCGGCAGGCTTCCAGTGAAGGAGCTGCACGGTCCACCGATAAGCGGAAACAATCGGAGCGTCAGCTGGCCGACGCCAGAACGTATATGGACCGCCATTTATTCCGCGACCTTAGCGTAGAAGAGGCCGCATCGCATGTCGGTCTATCTACATCGCATTTTAGCCTGTTGTTCAAGCAGTCTTTCGGTGAAACCTTCATTGAATATGTGACGCGGCAGCGGATGGAGAAGGCCAAATCCTTGCTGCAGGATACCCTGAAGAGCGTTGCTCAAATCGCCAAGGAAGTCGGTTATTCTGAGCGGCGGTATTTTACCAAGGTATTTATGAAGTATGCCGGTCAAATTCCGACGGAGTACCGGGCAGCTCTCCAAGGCAGCACAGCTTCTGCTTCGGACGAGGAACCGGAGGAATAAATGCGGTGTGGGTGGAATTATGATCCCTAGTCAGCTTGAAAATTATTAACTGACATCATCGTTTGGACAATAAACCAATTCTGCGTGAAGGCATATCAATAACTTGGGGGAATTTAAAACAAGATTGAAGGGCGATTGCATATGAAAAGCTATCAGGTTTGTTGGGATGGTCCTGTTTATCGAACAAGCGGGATTGGCATTGCCAGCAGGGAATATGCCCTTGCCTTGCACCGCAAGGGAGTAAACGTAAAGATAATGACCGCTCGCGGAGCGCGATTTAATTCAACCTTACGCCGTTTAGCCTTGAAGCCTCTCGCTAGGGACAGAAAGAAAGTTCTCGTTTTTCACGGAACACCAAACTCCCTTCCCATGATAAAAGCAAGAAAACAGTTCAAGTACATTTTGCTGAATACAGTCTGGGAAACGACAAAAATACCTAAACAATGGTTCCCGCAAATCAATCGGTTCGATGCCGTATGCGTCCCTTCCGTGCAAAACAAAAGGGCCATGAAAAGAAGCGGGGTTAAGAAACCCGTTTTTATCGTGCCGCATGGTGTCAATACCCTTGCTTACACTCCTTCTAATAAAAAATTATATTTAGGTTTGCCAAAAGGAACCTTCGTCTTCGTCTCCGTTTTTACCTTTCAACACCGCAAAAACCCGGAGACGTTATTAAAGGCCTATTGGCAGGAGTTTACCTCCAGGGATAAAGTTGCTTTGGTCATCAAGACCTCAGGGTTCGGAAAGGATACGGGCGCTGTGATTAAAGCCCGAATTCAGGCATACAAGAAGAAACTCGGCTACGGACGAAATGCGGCTCCGGTCCGCATTATCACGGGGACAACGGGTTCCCGGATGATAAAAGGAATGTATACCGCCGCTAACGCCTTTGTACTCCCTTCCCGGGGGGAGGGTGTCGGATTGCCTTATTTAGAATCGTTATCCAGCGGGGTTCCCGTCATCGCGACCCGTTGGGGCGGTCATATGGACTTTCTGAACGCCCGTAATTCTTTCCTAGTCGGCTATAGACTGGCTCCACCCGCCCGAAGTATGAATCGCTCCATCTCCTTTAATTTCCGTTCCTTGTTTGCCCAACAAGGACAACTTTGGGCGGAGCCCAGCCTGGCCAGCTTAAAAAAACAAATGAGATTTGCGTATGAACATCCAGCGCTTTGTCGCGCCAAGGGTATTCAAGGCCGGCGCGATATGCGCCGCTGGACGTGGAGCCGAGCCGCGAGTTCGATGAGAGTTGCCATCGAGAATACGTTACGAACAAAGCGCGGCTAGCTATTCTTTCGGCTTGCCGGCAGATTTCCAAGCTGCCGCAGTAAGACAGCGGCTGGAACATTACGAAGAGGCTGTCCCAAAAGTCATCGAAGATGACCGAGGGATTGCCCCTTGGTATTTTTAAACCAAAAAGAAACCGTTCTTTGGTAAAATGGAAGTGCGACCCACCATTTACGAAAGGAACGGTTTCTTTGTACATTCAATATACCATGGACCAACTTACCCTGCCAATGGACTTGGAGGAAGACATTCCCGAAAATCACCTCGTTCGCGTCGTCAACGCAGCTGTTAATCGTCTCAGCGACGACCTCTTTGCAGACGCTTATCCCGGCGGTGGCCGAGATAGCTACCATCCCAAAATGCTTACCAAAGTCATTATTTATGCCTACATTGCAGCGAATGTACTCATCTCGCCAAATCGCTAAAGCTGTTCGCGAAAACATCATGTTCATGTGGATTGCAGGTCGACAACGGCCGGATTTTCATACACTCAATCGTTTTCGTTCCGAGCGGATGAAGACGGTCTTGCAAAGCGTGTTTACAGCGGTGCTTC
>NZ_JBHSOW010000128.1:0-15478 GCF_042656405.1 Paenibacillus solisilvae
CTCGTTAACGTAATTATCTATCTACACTTAACAGGTGTCCACTTTTTATTCTAGCTCCAATTTCCAGTATAGCGCTCATTTGAATCTAAAAAAGCCTGAATAGCTGTAATAATCCAGTATAGATGCGTATGCTGCCGCCGATGGATGTGGCCCGACCGCGCAGTCGTGCATCGTCATAAAGCGTGCTTGGAGCTGTGCTCGGTGCGAACCGAGAACAGCACGGGTCAATCACTCAGGCGTGTAATATCGGGTTTACCCCGAAAGCTATTGTTGCGACAGCCCAGCTGCCCGAACAAGTTCCTGTTATTCGAACCTTAGCGCTTCTATCGGCCTCAAGCTGGAAGCTTTGTTCGCCGGGAACAATCCGAATACCACGCCGATGAAGACGGAGAAACCAAATGCGAGCCCCATAATCGGAAGTGACAAAACAACTGTCATTCCCATGGCCTTCGATAAGATCTGCGAGGCTCCCACCCCAATGCCGACCCCAAGTAAGCCGCCGAGTCCGCTGAGCGCGATGGCTTCAATTAGAAATTGTGTTAAAATATCCTTTTTCTTCGCACCGATCGCTTTGCGGATACCGATTTCCCTGGTCCGCTCCGTGACGGATACAAGCATAATATTCATGATGCCGATGCCGCCGACAAGAAGCGAAATCGCTGCAACGCCGCCAAGCGCAAGCGATAAGGTGTCGGAGATGCTGCTGAAGGAATCAAGCAGATCCTGCTGATTAAACACGCGATAGCTGTTCGTGTTGCCGCGGAATTTGGCGCTGAGCGCCGTCTCCAGCTCAGTCGTTACAGCTGTCATTTTATCCGAGGAGGCGACCTGCACGCTGATCGTCTTCACGCCTTTGGATTTGAATAACCGTTCCGACGTCGTGATCGGAATAACGACCACTTCGTCATTCGAGCCGGTGAGCGAGCTTCCCTTGGATGCCAGTACACCTACTACTTTATAACGTACTCCATTGATGAGAAAGGTTTGTCCGACCGGTTCTGCCGTGCCGTATAAGTCCGTCGCCGTCGTTGAGCCGAGAACGGCTATTTTCTGATAATAGTCGAGATCGATCTGGGAAACGAAGCGTCCGGCAGCCAGCTTGTATTCTTTTACGTCCAAATAATCTGTCGTTGAACCGACGACACTGACACTCACGCTGTCTGTTCCATTCTTAACCGTCGCATTAGAGGAATTGATCGGAGCCGCATATTGAATGTCATCCTGCGCGGTGATTTCCTCCGCTTCCTTGTAATCAACGGTCGTCTTCGAGCCCCGGCCCGTAATGTTGATGGTCAGGAGATTGGTGCCAAGGCTCTGTACCTGGTCCGTTACATTCTTGGTCGCCCCTTGACCTACGCCGACAAGGGCGATTACAGCAGCCACCCCGATAATGATGCCCAGCATCGTGAGCAAGGAACGCATTTTATTGGCTAATATACTTTTGAAGGCCATTTTGAAGGCTTGGCTGACGTTCATCTTTCTCACCGCCTTCCTCGCTGATTTCTCCATCCTGAATACGTATCACGCGGGAAGCTTGAGCAGAAATCTTGGGATCATGCGTTATGAGTACAATCGTGTGGCCTTGGCCGTTAAGCTGCTTCATCAGCTCCATGACCTCTACACCGGTACGGGTGTCCAGCGCTCCGGTTGGTTCATCGGCAAGCAGAATCGGCGGATTGCCTGCAAGTGCTCTGGCAATTGCGACACGCTGCTGCTGCCCGCCGGACAGCTCGCTCGGCTTATGGCGCAATCGTTCCTCCAGCCCCACCTTACGGAGCGCCTCGATTGCCAGTTCCCTCCGCTGCTTGGACGGAACCCCTCGATAGACGAGGGGAAGCTCTACATTCTCCAGCGCGGACAGCTTGCTGAGCAGGTTAAAGCCTTGGAAGATAAACCCGATTTTGCGGTTGCGTATCTCAGCCAGTCTGCCTTCTCTTAATCGGCTTACTTCCTCGCCATCCAGCCAATATTTGCCCGATGTCGGCCCATCCAAACAGCCGATGACATTCATCAGCGTCGATTTACCCGATCCGGAAGGACCGATGATGGCCAGAAAATCACCATAGTCGATACGCAGCGAGATATCGTTTAACGCATGAACGGTTTCACCGCCCATTTTATACTGCTTGGATAATGTTTCGATATGGATTAAAGGTTCACGTTTACTGCCTGCTTCCATTACCGTGTACCTCCTCCGCCTGCACCGCCGGATGCTCCGCTTCCGGAACGTTGTCCGCCTTGACCGCC
Source organism: Paenibacillus solisilvae (assembly GCF_042656405.1). NCBI lineage: Bacteria > Bacillati > Bacillota > Bacilli > Caryophanales > Paenibacillaceae > Paenibacillus > Paenibacillus solisilvae. The sequence continues at coordinate 2,248 of NZ_JBHSOW010000128.1, forward strand.
GCCAAAGCCGCCGCCGCCAAAACCGCCGCCGATAGCTCCAGCTCCGCCGCCGAAGCCGCCGATTCCTAATGCACCGCCCGCTGCAGCCTTCTGCGTTGTTGAGCTCGATGAAATGACCGTAGGCAAAATGACCTTATCGCCTTCTTTCAGACCAGAGAGAACCTCGATATAATCTTCATTATGAATGCCCACTTGAATGACCTGCGGAGTGCCTCCGCCAGCTGCCATCATGCTGCGTCCTTGACCGCCGCCATTACCGCCTGCGCGATTGCCGCCTGCGTATCCGCCTTGACGATTGCCGCCTTGACGATTGCCGCCTGCGTATCCGCCTTGACCTCCAGCTTGACGATTACCGCCTGCATACCCGCCTTGACGATTGCCGCCGGCTTTACCGCTGCCGGCTCCTTGACCGGCTTGACCGCTGCCGGCTTGAGCTCTTTGACCAGCTTGACCGCTGCCGGCTTGAGCTCCTTGACCAGTTTGACCGCTGCCGGCTTGACCGGTGCCAGACTGACCGACGCCCGCTTGACCCGCTCCTTGCGCACCTCCCGGATAACCGCCTTGGCCGGCTGCTGCACCGCTGGAAGGAACCATAACGATATAACGATTGCCCAGAGATTGAACTGCATCAATCGGAAGCATAAGAACATTGTCTTTCTTCTCGATTTGTATGCTTGCCTCAGCCGACATACCGCTTTTCAGACCATCCGCTTTATCAAGCGCTATCGTAACATCAAATGAAGCTACACCGTTGCTCGCCGTTCCTTCATCGGCGATTTTCACTACTTTACCCGTAAACGTCTTATCGGTCAGCGCTTCAACCGATACAGTCGCCGACTGCCCTGCCTTCACTTTGGAAATATCGAGCTCATCAATCGCAACTACGATCTGCAAGCTGGCATAATCGGCAATTTCAGCAATATCGGAGGAAGGATTAAGCGAATCCCCTTCCGCAATCGACAGCGTTGTCACCGTCCCGCCGATCGGTGCCGTAATGGTGCTCCCTGTTTCGGTTTCCTCAAGGTCGGCAATCGTTGTTTTGGACTGCTCGATGCTCAGATTCTGTTTCTTGAGGTTCAGCTTCAGACTTGCGATGTTCTTTTCGTCCGTCTCGGTTTTGATTTTATCCTCCGCATCCTGAAGATCAAGCAGCTTGCTCTCCAAGCTCAGCTTCTCACTGGTGATCTTATCCGAATTGTCTTCACCTTCTACAGTAGCCAGGACATCCCCTTTCTTAACCTTATCGCCAACTGCAACCTTGACCGCAGCAACCGTTCCTTGAGCGGTTGCCTTTATCGTTTGGCGGTCGGCTGGCGTCAAGCTTCCGGTCCCGCTGACATGAACATCAATCGTTCCTTTCGTTACGGTTGTCGTTGCCACAACTGCCTCAGCCGTCGCTTTCTTTGTATCCATTTTCAAATAGACGACTACTGCAGCCGCAACAAGCAGTATCCCTGTACCTAGCAGCCACCATTTCTTCATTATCCATTCCCTGCCTTTCCAAAGTTTGCCGGCATATTCCGCAGCGTCATGTACTGCACAGCTGTTTTATCCGAGTCATTCAGCCAGATCGTGACGATATCGCCTTCTTTCAAATCCGCTGGTTGAAGCTGATTCGTCGTCATCCCGTCCTGACCGCGGGTCATGGATACGATCTGGGTATCCGCTTGAATGGTTAAATTTGTTTGCTCGTCTTTGAATTCCATCTGGAAGCCGCCGGGACGACCCCCTTTACCCCCGCCCGAGTTACCTTTCGTGCCATTGCCGGATGCGGCTTGGCCTTCACCGCCGTTCACTGCCGCAGGCTGCTGCTGCTGATTGCCGTCTCCGGCTGATCCCTGCTGCTGATTGCCGTCTCCGGCTGATGCCTGCTGCTGCTGATTGCCGTCTCCTGCTGCTGCAAGAGGTTGATCAGCTGTTCCTCCATTAGCTGGAGCAGCCGGAGGTTCACCTTTATTACCCCCATTGCCGCGCTGCCCTCCGCCGCCAAAGCCGCCTCTTCCCTGCATATCCGCGGGAGCTGTCTTCGATTCCTGAATGACGATGGAATCTGCCGACACCTTCACTATTTTGCCCATGATGTCTGCGGTTCGGTCCGGCGCTTGCAAGACGCCTCCGCCATTGGCTGCATGAACCTCAGTACCGCCTCCCGTATTACTGGAAGCTGCTTGTCCGTTATTGGCAGCGGTAGCTGCATCATTATGAGCTCCGCAGCCTGCAACCATAACCGACAGCAGCATCGCCGCTGCCGCGAGTTTAAACCTAGAACGATCCATCAGATTGTTCCTCCATCTCTTTGCATCTTCATGTGCTCCGTTCGTAGAATAGCATGCATAAATGAAGATCATGTGAATCCGGTTATCCGTAAAAAAGAAAAAGCCAGCAGGAGCTGGCATGCTCCCACTGGCCGTTTGGATAATTCGCTATTTACGATAGAATGGAGATAAAGTTACAGAATCTGGTAATTTGGCTTTACACGATCAAAATTCGGATTCTCACCGCATACCATCAGTCCCATGCCCCAATCGAAATGTTCTTTCGTGGTCGGGAAATCCGTCGCACTCCGGTATTGAAACAGCACGTTGCGGCGCGTCCGCTCACTGCGGTTAGCCGGTGAGCCGTGAATCGTCATGTAGTTAAAGAACAGGACGTCACCTGCTTCCGCGATACATGGGGTTCCCATGGAAACCGGGTATTCCTTCGCATTGAGGTAATGTCTGCCGACATGGGGCAGACTACCCTGCTTGTGTGAGCCCGGAATAACATGCAGACAGCCGTTATCCACGTTTGCATCATCAAGATGAACGCTCGCTGCAAGCATCGTATGCAGCTCATGCGGAAAATACGGGGCATCCTGATGCATCGGGAACGCAGCTCCGTTCTCCGGCGGCTTCACCAGCATTTTGGAATGATGGAGCTGTACGTTCGGTCCGATAATCTGGGACAGAACTTCAACCATCTTCGGATGGATAATGGCCCTCATGAACGAGGCATCGTGATAATGAACATCGTGAAAACCTTTAAGCACCAGCTTCTTCAATTCCTCTGGCGACAGAAAGTCCCCCTGCCACTGTGCATTGTGATCCTGATTCACTTTGGCTGCACGGTCAATAATTCGTCCCACAGCACCGCGCATCTCTTCAACCTCTTCTTTATTGAAGACCCCTTTAACCAGCAGATAACCTTGTTCGTTGTAAAAATCAACATCCTGTGCTTTAATCATGATAGATCCTCCAGTATGATAGATTAATGTTCCGATGGCTTTATTATAGACCTTCCGCGTTATTCAAGTCTTTATCCGGTCAGGTCAATCTTTTGTCTTTTCGCGCCATCATTTATTCTCTAAACAACCAAGGGGCTGAAGCTATGTATCAGTGGGTGGAAAGCAACAGGTGGTTAAATCAATATGCGCTGCGGTTGAAATCACAAGGCGCTGTCTTTACCGTGCATTATTGGGGGGTGGATGAATGTCATTTCTCCAATCCGGTCCATAAGCATTCTTTTTTCGAAATTTGCTATACACTCAGCGGAGAAGGAACGTATCAGGACCATGGACGGGAATATCCGTTATCCCCGCATACCCTTTTCTGCTCCCGGCCGGGCATTATGCACCGTATTCAATCCGTGAAAGGACTTCAGCTGCTCTTCGTTGCCTTTGAGCTGGATGAGCACAGCAGCACGGAGCAGGCTGTTTCCACCTTCCAAGCTTTAGCCGAAACGGAAACCGTCTGCCTCTTTGGTGTCGAACAATCCCCAGCGGCTCAGCTGTGGCGGTCGCTGCTGAGAAGGACGGATCATCAAAGCAATTTGCCTGAGCAGGTTATTCCCGAGCTTGCAGGTGCGCTTGTTCATTCGCTTGCGGCTGTTTTCAATAAAGAGCGCATTTCGAGCGGTCCCATTCCCCGCCGAAGCTCCTCCGCACTTCTGAAGCAGGCGAAGCTGTACATCGTGGATAACCTGTCCGACGGTGAATTGTCGCTTGGCAAGGTCGCTGCCCATATTAACATTTCCCCCCGCCAGCTCTCACGGCTGTTCTCTGACAATATTTTAGAATCATTCACGGAATATGTCCGGCAGCAGCGCATTCGGCAGGCCGGGGAGCTGCTTCGGCACTCCGAGCTCTCCATTAAAGAGATTGCCGAGCTGACAGGGTTTGGATCGGTTCATTATTTTACAAGGACCTTCCGTTCGATGATGCAGTCTACACCCGCGCGTTATCGTGAAGATTCACAACATAAAGAGTAGCGGTGCTACTCGCGCACAGCTCCGGTGCGCGTTGAGGCATCGCATGACGGCGAATAGACTAACGAGAGGGTGCTTGCCGCACACTGCGGCAACCACCCTCTTGTTCATTCTATGATTAACTGACTAGGACGACCTGGTCCGGAACCACACGGTCATCTCGCCTTTCCCACGATTTCCCCACATGCTGTAGGGAATTGCTCTTAACGCAATACGCCCTGCCTGCCTGCGAATCGGCCGGTACAGCTCGCCGCCCTGCCAGCCGCTGTCTGAATCCTTATAGCCCTCTCCTTCAATAACGATCCCGCCTCCAAGCAGCTCGCCGTCAAACCGCGCTTTAAACTCCGTTTCTGTCGAGACTGAAACGGAAGCAAGCACGCTGCCGTTATCCGCTTCTTCCAAGCAATAAACGACAGGACCGCGCTGGAGGGCTGCTTTGCCGGCATTGGCCCGAACCTGCGGATTCGCTTCAATGATTTGAACTTCAAGCGGCAGTGTCAGCTGGATTACATCTCCGTCCTGCCAATTAAGCTCCACGACCGCATAACCTTTCTCCATGACAAGCTCTTCTTGCTTGGACTCGCCGTTGATTCGGATCGCCGCGCCCTCGCACCAAGCAGGTATGCGAAGCGCAAGCTTGAAGCGCTTCGCTTCCTCCAAAGCGAGCGTCAGCTTAACTTCTCCGTCCCAAGGATAATTGGTTTCCTGCTTCAAACCGACCGATGCTCCGCCCACGTCAATTTGAGCCTGACTGCCCATATATAAATGCGTATAGACTGCATTATCGCTGCTGGAATAGATGTACTCCCCGAGGGAAGTGAGCAGCCGTGCCAGGTTAGGCGGACAGCAGGAGCAGGCGAACCATTTCTGGCGGATCGGCTTCACATGGTGAAGACCCGGGTTCTTCTCTGAGGCCTGAGGCCATACCTCAAGCGGATTGACATAGAAGAAATGCTTGCCGTCGCTGGACATGCTCCCAACGACATTGTTATAGAGCGCCCTTTCAAGCACATCCGCATATTGTCCGTCCGGCTCGATCTGAAGCATGCGGTGAGCGAAGAAGATCAGGCCGATTGAAGCGCAGGTCTCCGCATACACCGTATCATTGGGCAGATCATAATCAAAGGAAAAGGCCTCGCCGTGATGGGTAGAGCCAATGCCTCCCGTTATATACATCTGCCTCGAAACCATGTTATCCCATAACGTCCGGCAGGCATCAAGCAGGGACTGATCACCATTTTGCGCTGCCAAGTCCGCCATTGCCGTGTACATATATACGGCCCGCACAGCATGTCCTGTCGCTGCCTTCTGCTCGCGAACCGGGAGATGCGCTTGATTGTATTCTACGTTCGGCTTACCTGTAATGCCTTGAGCCCAATGGGAAGTCCGTCCTCTGCTCTCCCATTCCTGCACCAGGAAATTGGGCGCCTTCCCCCGCTCGTCAATGAAAAATTGACTGAGCTTTAAGTATTTCTCATTCCCCGTTACTTGATACAGCTTGACTAAAGCGAGCTCAATCTCCTGATGGCCGTCATAGCCTTGAATTTTCCCGGGCTCCGGTCCAAACGTATCGTCGATATGATCGGCAAAGCGGCACATGATATCCAGCAGCTTGCGCTTGCCGGTTCCCTTATAATAAGCAACTGCCGCTTCCATCATATGGCCAGCGCAGTAAAGCTCATGGCAATCGTGCAAATTCGTCCAGCGTTTGCCCGGTTCTTTGATCGTGAAGAAGGTGCCCAGATAGCCATCCTCCTGCTGAGCTTGTCCAACAAGATCAATAGCAGCATCAGCGATCTGCTCAAGCTCCGGATCGTCATGCCCCGTTAACCAATAGCCGACAGCCTCCAGCCATTTGGCCAGATCGCTGTCCTGGAAGACCATCCCTCCATATTCACCCTTCTCGAGCCCGGCGGCAATCCGGAAATTCCGTATGGCATAGCTGGGCTCCGCATCCGGAATACGGTCGTTCAGCGCATCCCATTGATACGGGATAACCGTCTGACGGACAAGCTTCTCATAAGGTGACCAATATGAATCGTTGATTGAAACTTGTTTGAGCGGTACAGGTCTTGTCGTTTGCAGCATGCTTATCCCTGCTTTCTATATTTTCAAGATATCAACCTTCCTAGATAGTAGTTTATTCTGTAAACGTGTATGATAATAGAACCTATACGACACTTTTTTGTTAGAATATGAACCTAATCAACCATTATGAGGAGAGCAGCTTTCATGCCTGAACAATCTTCTGTCGTCTCCTTCCTCCCGCCACCGATGCCTTATTATCTGGAATGCGGCAAAACCATACTGCACCCGGGCGAGCAGCATCCAAGCCGGCATCAATTGCGTATGTTCGACTGGCTGTTTATGGTGTCCGGCCGTTTATTTATCGGGGAAGAGAAGGAAAAATGGACGCTCACCGCCGGGCAGACGCTTCTGCTGCGGCCTGATCTTTATCATTATTCCATCCAGCCTTGCCTGGAGCAGACAGCCTTTTATTGGATTCATTTTACGGCGGAGGGTGCTTGGGAAGAGCATGCTGCGGATGAACAGCTGATGAGCAGGCCGATACGGGAGAACTCCGGACCTTCTCCTTATACGATCCATATTCCCAAATACGGTCTGCTGCCATCGCCGGCTGCCGCCTTCGAGCAGCTCGGCCGGTTAGTTGCACTGAATATGGAATCCGGCGCCTTCTGGCAGCAGCAGCAGCTGTTCAATGATTTGCTCCGGCTGATGGATGAAAGCCAGCGGACAACTTATGCCTCGCCTGCCTTTCTCGTTGCCCAGCAAGCGGAGGCGTTCCTGAAGCAGAATTACCGCTCACCGATAACCAATGCTATGCTCGGCGAAGTGCTCCATTTTCACCCGGGCTATATTGTCAGATGTATGAAGGAAGCGTACCGGTGTACGCCTCAGGATTATTTAATGATCTATCGGGTGGAGCGGGCAAAGCAGCTCTTACTCAGTACAGAGCTTGCTGTCGCGACCGTCGCCGAACAGGTCGGTTTTCACCAGACTCCTTATTTCTCGGCTTGTTTCCGCAAGCTAACCGGGATTACCCCGATGCAGTACCGCAAGCAGTTTGCCAAACGCAGCAAAAAACCGGACTCCTGAAAGTCCGGTTTTCTCGTATTGAAGCAGTCCCTGTCAGTGATGCTTCTCTTTATAGTCCTTGGGCGTTATTCCGACGATCTTCTTGAACAGCTTGTTGAAATAGACCGGATCATTATAGCCCACTAAAGAGGAAACCTCGTAATTCTTCAAATGCGGATGATCGCTCAGCAGCTGCTTGGCCTTCTCGATCCGGATCAGGATGAGATAATCCGTTATCGTCATATTCGTTTTATTCTTGAATAACCGGCTCAGATAGCTCGCGTTCAATTCAACCATCTCAGCTAAACGTTCAAGCTCGAAGTTCTTATCATAATCTCGTTCCAAGATGGTCTTCACCTGATCGATGACATGATGCTCGCTCTCTATCGGAAGCCTCTCATCTCCGGGATCATCCTCAAACGCAGCTTGGGCATACTTCTCATGACGAAGCTTGGTTAAGAGATCAAACAATAACGTCTTATCGACAGGCTTGAGCAGATAATCCCGGACTCCGAACCGGAGAGCGGATCGGGCATACTCAAATTCGTTGAAGCCGCTCAGCACGACGATCGAGATATCCTTGTTCTTCTCCCGCACGAGCTCGATTAACCTCAATCCATCCATCATGGGCATTTTGATATCCGTAATCAAGACATCCGGCTCTTCATGGCCCGGCTTGGACAAATAAGTCCATGCTTCCATTCCATTCGCAAATGAACCTGCGACTTCGATTTCAAAATCCATCTTCAAAATGATTTTCTCAAGACCCATGCGAATGAGCTGTTCATCATCGACTATTATGAGCTTCATCGACTGTCCCCCTCACCGCTAACTTGATTCAATTATTTTACAGCACCATTCGTCACACCCGCAAATATATACTTTTGCAGGAACAGATACATGATGGAGGTCGGAATCATAATCATCAGAATGGCTGCCGAAACCGCCTGCCAGTCACCGCTGTTGGTACCGAAGAATCGCATCAGAGAAGTGGACACGACGACGTTCTCCGGACTTGGCAGGTACAAGTATGGAATGAACATATCATTGTACACGCTGATCGTTTTCAAAATAACGATGGTTGCTGTTGCAGGTGCCAATAACGGGAATATAATTCTCGTGAAAATCCCGAATAAGGAAGCTCCCTCCAGCATTGCGCTCTCGTCAAGCTCATAAGGGATATTTCGGATAAACTGAAGGTAAATATAAATCTGCATGATATCTGCTCCGACATAAATCAACACTGGGCCCAGCAGGTGATCGTTCAAACCAAGCATCTGAATGGTCTTGTAGTTGACCACTTGCGTCGTGATGGACGGAATTATGGTCGCAACCAGAAACAATGGAACCAGCAGATTTTTGAATTTAAACTCAAAACGTCCCACTGCGTAACAAAATGCGGAGCCAAGCGCGATGTTGAACAGCAGCGTTAACGCGATAATAAGGAGTGTATTTCCGAAGGCATGCGTCATATCAGCCTGCTGGAAAGCATGCTTGAAGTTGCTGAAGTTGAAGAAGGTGTCCGGAAGCGACATCCTCGGTTTGGTCAGAAACTCATCCTTCGTCTTAAAAGCATTAACGACGATCACATACGGCGGGAACAGTACAACAAATACAGCTGCGAGCAAAGACAGATATTTAATCGTACTCCAGCTTACATTTCGATTATTCATCGCCTATTTCCCTCCCTTGCTAAGCAGAAACCGTTGAATTCCGAGAACAACTACAACAAAGACCAACAAAACCACGCTCATTGCGGATGCCAAACCATAATTGTTAAATTGGAAGGCTGTCGAGACGATTTTCATAACAAAGGTCTCACTCGCTCCAGCCGGACCCCCATTGGTCAGGACGAACGGAAGGTCGAATACTTCCAGCGCCCCTGTAACCGTCAGGAACAGGTTAAGCTCGATAATCTTATATATGTTCGGAAGCGTGATATGCAGGAACTGTTTCCAACCATTCGCTCCGTCAATGGACGCTGCTTCATAGATATCGCCTGGAATAGATTGAAGGGCTGCAAGATAGATAACCATATTGAAACCCATGAACCGCCAGAAACCGATCGATGCCAGCGTGTAATTCACGAAACCTTCACTGCCCAGCCAGCTTGTCTCGGAACCTAGTCCGATCGCTCCCAGCAAACTGTTCAATGACCCTTGGGTGGTATCAAACACATAACCGAACAAGTAAGCCACAGCTACGCCATTTAATATATAAGGTAAAAAGAGCAGCAGTCTGAAGAAATACTTCCCTTTGAGCTTGCTGTTCAAGATGATTGCAAAGTAAATGGCAGCGATATTCTGAACGATACCCACTGCAAAATAAGCAAAGTTATGTGGAAAAACCCCAAAAATTTCAGAATCCGTAAACACTTCTTTGTAATTATCCCAGCCGATCCAATCCTTCGTCGGACTTAGTCCATCCCAGTTGGTGAAGCTTAGATGAAAGAGCTCAAAAGTCGGATAATAAGCAAACATAAGCAGCAATATTAAAGGTATAGCGACGAAGCTAGTAATAATAATTAATCGTTGTTTTTGAAAAGAAAGCCGGCTAAGCATACTGTATCCCTTCTTCCGTGGTTATTTGAAATATAAGCAACGTGTTCAGGGAACCTATGCGTACTTATATTCGAAAGAAGAAGTTGGAGGATTCTGTTTTGCAGAACCATCCAACTTCCAAGTACCAAAGTACTTACTGCTTACTTAACGATTGTCTTTCTAGCTTTCGCCCAAGCTGCATTTACTTTATCCAGGACCTTCTGCGGATCTTTCGACAGCACGAATTCTTGAAGAACAGCATCTTGGTCGATTTGCGCTTTGTTATTGATTTCAGTAGCAACGCTGTTTGGAGCTACCAGCTCAATGTACTTCGGCTTGTACGTATCGAACTCGGTAAGCTGAGCGAGCTTCGGTTTTTTGTCTTTCAAGGTTGGGATGAAGCCTGCGAAATCGTCGTAACCGGATTCTTCAATCATCCATTTGATGAACGCTTTAGCTGCAGCTACGTTGCCGTTCTTGTTAACTCCGTAGAACCAGTCTGGATTAAGCGGAGCTTTGGCAGCGCCGGAGTTGTCGGCCGGGAATGGGAAGAAACCGACATCTTCGGATTTCGCACCGCTGTCAATCACTTGGTTGATAACCCAGTTGCCTAGTACATACATACCAAATTTGCCTTGTGCGACGTCAATTTTGGATTGCTCCCAGTTGGTGGAGTTAACATCTTTCTCCAAGAGGCCTTTAGTGTACATGTCTCTTATAATGCTCCATGATTTTCCGTATGCATTGTCCATGGTGTATGGCGTATCGGATTCAGCACGTTTATTTTGGTGATCAGATGCTCCGCTGATGATGGTCGGGATATCCTGCGTCCATGCTCCAAGCGGCCATTTGTCTTTGAAGTTAGAAGCAAGTGGAATAATTCCGGCAGCTTTCAATTTTTCAGCAGCAGCATAGAACTCGTCCAATGTTTTTGGAATCGCAGTGATGCCTGCTTTCTCAAAAGCTTTCTTGTTATAAACAACGCCGACTGTGCTGCCGCCGGAGGAGATCCCATACATTTTGCCTTCGAAAGCTTTCAGATCCTTGAAGTAGATATCACCGGAGAATTGAATATCATCTAGCGGCGCAAAATATTTTGGATATTCGGAGTTTGCTATACCAGGTCCAAGCAGGACAACGTCAGGGAAACTACCGGAAGAAATCCGGATTTTTTCTGTCTTCTCATAATCCCCTGCGATCGATTCGAACTTCAGGTCAACACCCGGATATTTGGCTTCGAACTTTGTTTCATAATCTTTGTACTGCTTGTCAATCATATCCGTACGGTTCGTAAGAAAAGTGATGTCGCCTTTGATCTCACCTGCGGCATTATTGCCGCCCGTTGTGTTGTCAGCCGGTGTGTTTGTTGTACCGCCATTGTTTGTTCCCGTATTGTTGTTTCCGCATGCTGCGAGCGAGCTGACGAGCAGCAGTGAAACAATTGTGTACGATAATACTCTTTTCATTTTTGTTTGCCCCCTAGTTCAGATAGCATAATTGTGTGCGCTTTCAGGTTTGAGTATACTTCACAATTTATGGGCGAGAAATGGTTTCAATTGTGTTTTATAGTCTTGATTTTACTTTCCGGCGGTTATTTTAAAAACGTTTACATCTTGAATTGAAATCGCACCCATCCTACTCCCAAAATAACACTTGACCCTTATACCTACTTTTTGTTTAACTAAATAGCATAACTGATAGACTATCTGTACACTAATCAACGGAGGCGTTACTATTGCAAACCATGAAGCCGTATATTGCGGGGATGACTTGGGGCTGGACAGGCGTTCGAGGCACTTGGAATACTCCTGAAGCTGACCAATCGATGGAACTCATGAAAGAAAAGCTGCATGTCAATTGGACCGCCATTTCGTTCGGCGCCCTTCAAGATCATCCGCAAGCTACGGAAATCCGCTATTATGATGAGCCTACAGTAACCGATGAGGAAGTCCGCTCTGCAATTGCCAAAGCCAAGGAGCTCGGGCTTAAAGTCTGCTTGAAGCCGGTAGTTAACTGTCAAGACGGCACTTGGCGCGCTCATATTAACTTCTTCGATTATGATGTTCCCTGCGAGCCCAAATGGTCGCAATGGTTTGCGTCCTACAATCGCTTCATTCTCCACTATGCCAAAATCGCAGAAGAAACGGGCTGTGAAATGCTGTGCATCGGCTGTGAAATGGTGCAAACCGATCGCCGGGAACAGGAGTGGCGTAATCTGATCGCCGAAGTACGCAGCGTATACTCCGGCATTATTACTTACAACTGTGACAAATACCAGGAGGACCGGGTTAAATGGTGGGATGCCGTCGATGTTATTTCCTCAAGCGGATACTACCCGTTCGATAACTGGGAAGAGCAGCTGAACCGGATCGAGCCGGTGGTGAAGCAGTTTAATAAACCATTCTTCTTTATGGAGGCGGGCTGCCCGAGCCGCGATGGTTCACAATACATTCCGAACGATTGGGGACTTGTAGGCGGACCGGATGAAGATGCACAGGTGCTCTTCTATGATTCCATGTTCGGCGCTTGCGACAAACGCGGCTGGGTAGAAGGCTTCATGCTGTGGGATTGGCCGGCGAAACTGTATAATCCAGAGGATGCCGCAAAGAATGATGACTACTGCATGTACGGCAAGAAAGCGGAGTCTGTCGTCAGAGCGTATTATTCCACGAAGACAAAGTAATCTCTGTTATTAAAGAAATAGGGCTCTAATCTTAACAAAGAGACTTTAGTGTAACCCATTTATACACTTGTGTGTGATGTGAATTTCTTGTCGCGTAATCGGCATGCCCGGCGGCATGCGATGCGGCATGTGCGGCGCGGCTTGGCAGCGGCATGCGATGCGGCATGGTATGCGATGCGGAATTTGATGCGACATACGACGCGGCATGCTTGCGGTATGTGCTGCGGCATGTGCATCGGCTTGTGCTGCGGTATGCACTTTCACATACGCTGCGGCATTCGCATGCCCGGCGGAATGCGCATCGGCTTGTGCTGCGGCATTCGCATGCCCGGCGGAATGCGCATCGGCTTGTGCTGCGGTATGCACATTCACATACGCTGCGGCATTCGCATGCCCGGCGGAATGCGCATCGGCTTGTGCTGCGGTATGCACTTTCGCATGCGCTGCGGCATGCGCATGCCCGGCGGAATGCGCTGTGGTATGCACATTCGCATGCACATCGGCATTCGCATCGAACCTATACTGGATTATGTACAGCTATTTCGGGCTTTAGATGTTCAAACGAACGCTATACTGGAAATTTCCAGTTGCTAGTGCCTACTTTGAGCTTATGTCAATATAGTAGACACAACTTTATGAAACCTGGAGTTGCTCGTAATAGCTTTTTTCG
>NZ_JBHSOW010000129.1:0-7499 GCF_042656405.1 Paenibacillus solisilvae
CTCGTTAACGTAATTATCTATCTACACTTAACAGGTGTCCACTTTTTATTCTAGCTCCAATTTCCAGTTATTAATGCCTAATTGAGCTCCTTGAGGATCATTTGGGACGATTTAACGGTATGGATTGCAGTATAGAAGCATCAACAATCGGATGATGCTCTTTATAACTGTATCAATTCCAGTATAGGCTAAGGAGCAGCAAGTATTATCCCAGCAATGACCAAAATAGCAACGGGACGGAGCAGGAATAACGCCTGGGCCGTCCCGTTTTATTTTAAACCAATCATGTAATTACTTAATTTTGGGACAGCTTTTCTCGTATTCGTAAGCCGTTCCCTCGGACAAAGCAAGCAGTAATGCACTCATCTAGGCATTTGGCATTTGATTCAACCATTTTTTCAACTGGGGTTCTTCTGTTTTCAGACAGACGAGCAGACCGCTCGGTGTCGATACGACAATGAGATCGTGGACACCGATAAGAACGACCTGCTTATCATCTTCTACATACACAGTATTGCCTGTTGATTGAACAAGTGAAGCAAGGCCTTGAATGACATTGCCATTCGAATCGGCTGTTGAATGCCGGCTTATGGCAGCCCAAGAGCCGACATCATCCCATCCGCAATCAACAGGAATGCAGTATATCTTCTCAGCTTGCTCCATGACTGCATAGTCGATGGATAATTTGGGCATTAGAGCATAAGCGGCAGAAGGATCATGGGGATGCAGCAGGAGACTATTCCATATTTTAGGCTGTAGCAGCTCCAGGCTGCGTGCAATTGTAGAAGGACGACAAACGAAAATGCCGCTATTCCAATACACGCCGGGTTCCGTCAGAAGCTGAGCGGCCCGTTCTTCTGTCGGTTTCTCCAGGAAGCTGGAAACATAAAGAACGGAAGCGGATGCCAGCCCGCTTTCTGCAGTCGTTCTCATGTACCCAAATCCGGTTTCAGGCCGACTGGGCTTAATGCCCAGCGTTACGATTGCATGGTCCTGTTCGGCTGTCTGGGCAGCAAGTTTAATTGCGGTCAGGAAGGCGGCATCGTCAGCGACATGCTGATCGGAAGGAACGAATACGACGGGTTGATCATCGCCGGCGCTTAGCAGCTGAAAGGCAGCAAGCGCGATACAAGCTGCAGTATCCTTCTGCTCCGGTTCCACGATCAGCTGCTGCATGGAGAAACCCGGCAGCTGCTCGTGGAGAAGGGGAAGATACCGGGCGGGAGCTGCGATAAATAACTGATGATCGGGTACGGCTTGCTTGAAGCGGGCTGCCGTCTCTTGTATTAAGGTCTGCGAAGAATGGAAATGGAGAAATTGCTTAGGCAGAGTGTCAACACTGCGAGGCCAGAAGCGGGTTCCCTTTCCGCCGGCCATAATAACGATATTCAACTTATGAATCACCTCCAGCAAGCGGAAGACCAATCCGTTTAAAAAGACAAACACTCCCGTAATATTTACTCTCATTGTATTCGTCTCTCAACAGCCTGTGGAACGGCATTCGTACATGATCAGATCTTTAAAACATCCCATTCTTCTCTGGATTTTTTTTAGGAAAAGGCTAATAGAGAGGCCAAAAAAATACGGTGTCAGCCGATTCTTCTTCAACGCTTAACCTGCATTAACGGGAATTGGACTGATTTACCTGTAGGACTATCCCGCTGCTTGTGTTATTCTTTTACGCAAGCCGAAACTTATCGTACGGGGGATCTTTTGGAGAACAATGGACATTGGTCTCCACCGTGAATGAACACTGAGAAGTGGTTGATTTTACGGTGATTGCGCTTAGGCGCTGGGGGTGAATCGCATAGCGGATTTCTATTCCGCAATACAGCGTAGGGTTGAACTCCTCAATCCGAATCCGACAACTAACCTCGCAGGCAAAAAAAAGGAGGACATTAAATTGTTCAACAAAGCTTGGAAAAAAGGCGCAGCAGCTGCAGCGCTTAGCATCGCTATTCTCATTCACGCAGGCCCGGCAAGCGCGGCCGTTAATTACAAAGCCAAAGATGATGATACGTTCTGGAAGCTTTCCAAACAGTTTGGTGTTCAAGTTCAGCAATTAAAGAAGTTTAATCCGAATATCGACCCGTTGAACATCTACAAAGGTCTTACGATCGTCATTCCAGCCTCGGCCACCAGCTTACAAGCAAGCAGAAGCTCAGCAAAAAAAGCAGCATCCAGAAGCATCATAACGGCAAAGAGCAAGGTTGATTCCGATGCCGAGATTCTATCGGTCAGCGGACGCGACTACGGTTTCTCCGATGTGATTCAAGCCAAAGCTAGCGCTTATACCGCAGCGGCTTCCGAGAACGGCTGGGGACCCGTTGATTATTTCGGGAATCCCTTGAAGCTGGGCACGATAGCGGTAGATCCAAAGCGGATTCCGCTTGGCAGTAAAGTGTATATTACAGGATATGACCACGATGGTTTGCCTGTCGGCGGTATGATGGCAGTAGCCACTGATATGGGATCAGCTATTAAGGGTGACCGTATTGACATCTTCGTTCCCCAATCCCAGAAGCAAGCATCGGAATTCGGCTTTCAATACGTGAAGGTATTCATTCTTGAATAGCAATGCAAAAAAAAGAAGCGGCAGCGGTAACCCATGAGGGTTGTCCCTACCGTTTTTTTGTTATTTGCGTGATTGCGGTTTTCCAAGAAGCTCCGGCAGCGTGACGATTTGATATCCTTTGCTGCGCAGTAAGTGAATTAATCTTGGCAGCGCGGAGATTGTACCGCTTAAATCCTGTCCCACACCACCGCCTGCATGCTGGAGAACAATGGAGCCGGGCTGCAGCGTTCTCTTGATGTTAATTAAAATCCCATTGCTGTCCAGGCCCCGCCAATCAACGGAGTCTACATCCCAATTTACCACGATGAAGCCGTTCTGCTCGAGCCACTCGATTTGCTCCGGCAATATCTCACCGTAAGGCGGGCGAACCAGCTTAGGGCTGTAGCCTGCCAGCGGCCGTATAATGCGATCCGTCTTGAGAATCTGCTGCTTGAATGATGCAAGGCTGATTCTGGAGAAGACGGCGTGATTATAAGAATGATTGCCGATAATATGGCCTTCTCGCTGGATTCGGCGAACGATGTTCGGATAGTCCGCTGCCCGTGAGCCAACCACGAAGAAGGTAGCTCTCACCTTATAACGGGCAAGGATCTCAAGCACCTGAGGTGTATAGCGCGGATCCGGTACATCATCGAAGGTAAGCGCAACCCTTCTGCGGTTTCGCGGTCCACCGGTGACGAAGGAGCCGGGATATCTTTTCTGAAGATTAACCCAAGTATTGAATTGCTTATGACTTGTGCGTTTTTGCCGTTTCTTGTTCCGCTCAGCTATGAATGAAGGTTCAATATCACCATTATCCGTTAAGGGAGACATCATTTGTGAAGCGGAGAGGGCTTGCACTTGCCCGGTTTCAGGCGCAGCTAAAAAAGAAGAGAATAGGATCGACGCCGATATCAGCCAAGCAGCTCTTCGCATCAAGCGATTAAACAAATGACTTCTCCTCCGATTCCATTCAGCGTCTTCGTAAAATAAAGCTGTATGTTAGTTATTTTCATTGTGCCCCGACCTACATCGATCATGCACGAGCGGACATAAGTTTCTCTTTACATCTTAGTGTCAAAAAACGTAACATAGAAGTATAAACTACTCAAAAGGAGAGTTCACATGCCTCAAATGGATATGCCGTTGAAAGAGCTTCAAGCGTATCAAGGGATCAATCCGCGTCCGGTTGATTTCGATGCGTATTGGGAGCGGGCTTTAAAGGAAATGCGTGAGACCGATTCCAATATTGAGCTGCTGCCAAGCAAGTTCCAAACACCAGGCGCAGCATGCTTCGATCTTTATTTTACCGGAGTGAGGGGAGCACGAATCCATGCGAAATATGCCCGTCCCCGTCATTCGGACCATCCGCATCCGGCTGTGTTGAAATTTCATGGTTACTCCGGTAACGCAGGCGACTGGAATGAGTTACTCAGCTTCGTATCGCTTGGTTACTCCATACTGGTTATGGATTGCCGGGGACAAGGCGGTTCTTCGCAGGACATCGGCAGCGTAAGGGGAAATACATTTAATGGTCATATCATTCGCGGGCTGGACGATGCACCGGACAATTTATTGTTCCGGCATATTTTTCTGGATTGTGCACAGCTGGCTTCCATTGCTATGGACCTGCCGGAGGTTGATGCCGGCAAAGTATATGCCACAGGATGGTCGCAGGGCGGTGGCTTGACTATTGCATGCGCAGCGCTTGAGCCAAGAGTCAAGAAGCTTGCTCCTGTTTATCCGTTCCTTAGCGATTACCGGAGAGTGTGGGAGATGGACTTAGCCAAGGATGCTTATGCGGAGCTGCGTACTTATTTCCGTCACTTTGATCCGCAGCATGAACGCGAAGAGGAGATTTTTACAACGCTGGGTTATATCGATATTCAGCATTTCGCCGAGCGGATTAAGGGAGACGTGCTGCTCGGAGTGGGGCTTATGGACAGCATTTGTCCGCCATCCACCCAATATGCTGCCTATAACAAAATCAAGTCACCTAAACGTGCTGAAATTTTTCCGGATTTCGGTCATGAAGGATTACCGGGCTTGAACGATAAAATTGTTCAATTCTTCTTAGGCGATTATTAATCGTACACTCGAATCATAATGTTGAGGGAGCTGATTCTATGCTGAAATTAGAGAAAAACGATAAACTCGTTATCATTGGAGATTCAATTACGGATAGCAGCCGAGCAAGACCTGTTGGTGAAGGTTTATTTGATGCAATTGGAAAGGGCTACGTAGGGAACGTCGAAGCGCTGCTGACAGCGACTTATCCGGAGCTCGGCATTCGTGTCGTCAATATGGGGACAAGCGGTCATCGGGTTCGTGATTTGAAGGAACGGTGGCAGACGGATGTTATTGAGCTGAAGCCTGACTGGCTGTCCATTATGATCGGTGCAAATGATGTTTGGCGTCAGTACGACTCACCGACGATGACGGAGGAGCATGTATATATTGAAGAATACGAAACGACTCTCGAGGAGCTTATCGTTCAAACCAAATCGGGTCTGAAAGGTCTAATCTTGATGACTCCATTTTTCATTGAACCCAATAAATCCGACTTGATGCGGGCAACCACAGATAAGTATGGCGAAGTGGTAAAACGCCTTGCCAAGAAGCACGGTGCACTGCTTGTCGATACGCAGGCAGCATTCGATAAAGTTCTGACTCATCTATATTCGGCTACCTTGTCATGGGACCGCGTCCATCCGAATCAGGCCGGCAATGCTGTTCTTGCACGCGCTTTCCTCCAACAGATTGGTTATGACTTCACAAAGGGTCTGGAATAGGAAGGGGCTTTCCTAAAAGTCAGATCCAAGGGATTTAATCCTATCATTCATGAAAAGGAACCTAAAACCACCTGCAAGTGGTTTTAAGGTTCTTTTTCGTTTTGCTGTGCGGAAAAGTCTAAACCTTGAAGATCGAAATGGTGCGCTGCAGCTGCATAACGATCTGCTGCATCTTCTCGGTTTCGGAGACGACGTCTTGAACCGATCCGATCTGCTCGTTCATGGAAGCGGACACCTGCTCGGTGCCAGCAGCCGATTCCTGCGTAATGGCGGAGATATTCTGAATGGCTCCGGATATGCGGCGTGAGCTATCGAGCATAATGTCGCTCTCGCTTGAGAATTGATAGATCTGCTGTGTGATAAATTCGACGCTTCTTACAAGATCGACGAAGATTTGTTCCGTCTCTCGAAGCATATTCGTTTGCAGCTGCACAACCTCTTCATTGACTTGAATATTCGCAATGGCTTGCTGCACGCCCTGATCGATGCTGCGGACCAAAGTAAACACTTTCTTCGTTGAGGAGGTTGACTCTTCTGCAAGTTTACGTACCTCTTGGGCAACAACGGCAAAGCCTCGGCCATGCTCGCCTGCGCGTGCGGCTTCGATGGAAGCATTTAAGGACAAAAGGTTGGTTTGCTCAGCCAAATCCGATATTGTCTTGGTAATGGCCGAGATTCCTTCTGCTTTTTGCGCCAAATCCTCAATCGTTGCGGCAACTTGAGAGGTCGCCTCAATGTTGCGCTGCATGCCGGCGGCTTGACTTTCAACGGCTAGACGGCCTTTCTCGACAAGCGACAAGGTTTGTTCGGAACGTTCATTCATTTCTTTTGTGGAAAACGCGTACGCAGCAACCTTATCTTCGATCTCACGGATAGAATCAGCCATGTCCCCAACATCCTCTGAAATTTGGTTGGCTCCGGCTGCCAGCTCCCCCGCGGAGGTAGCAACCTGTTCCATGACCTGCTTCAGATCCGTATTCTTATCAAAGATATTGCGGCTCGTGTCATTGACAATTCGGGCGATATTCGAAGTTTCCTTTAATATTTCCCTGAGTTTGTCGATCATGCTGTTGAAGGAATGACCAAGCTGGCCCAGTGATGCGGAAGATGAAACATCCACTTTGTGTGTAAAATCCCCTTTTGCAATGCTGAAGGCAATGGAAGTCATTTCATCAATTGATGATGTAAGCGCTGTCTCAATCATGCGGACAAGTGGGAAGGTAATCCCTGCAGAGATGGCAATAACGATAATCCCCAGTACGATGCTGCTTCCTGTCATGATCAAGCCAAGCAATAGTGCGATGGAGAAAATACAGACGATGGTGTAGCAGCCGACCAACAGTTTATTTCGAATCGATAATGAACTGTACCATTGCATGATGGGAAGCTCTCCTTTTGTTGGAATAATCTTAATATATATCAGAGCCTGTTCATTTGTCTATAATCGTCTATTACTATCGATTCAAGTCGAATGAACGGGGTAATAATGTAGAACTTTGTCTAAAGAACTATTTTTCCTGTAAGGTATTTGTAAAAAAATATGTTGAAGGAACTAATTTTCTGTCATATAATGGGCATAACGGATGATATTTAAATTGCTTTATGAAATTAGAAAGAGGAGGGGTATGTTGTGAATTTGGATGAAAAGCCATTAGCTCGTCAAGTGGAATTTGTATTTAAACAATTGGAAGAAGAGCTTCTTCATACTTCAGCTGGTACTGTCATCATTCAAGTTCGCAACAACGTAGTTGGCAAATACGGGGTTCGTCATAACCCGATCGAAAGTAAAAACGGTCAAATCGGCGAGTCCGAAAAAGGAATGACGCTTCAGCAGGTACAGGCATTCCGCCAGATGGCGATCGATTCGATTAAGCTAAAGCGCAGCTGGACGCACGGTGAGATTATGTATGATTTCTCCGTTCGCACTGCAACAAGTTCATGGTCAGCCAGCATCCAATTTGAATCCAATTATAATTTAGCCAATGGGATGTTCCGTTATCAGCCGAAGCACGCCGGCCAGCTCAGAGACACCCCTTAGCTCAATCAAACCAATTAAACACACAAAAAATGCTGCCTAGTAAGATGGAGGCCACTGAAAAAGTCCAAATCTTATAAACAGGATACCTTACCTCCACTTCGAGGGAGGGTATCCT